>JAIRPH010000039.1 GCA_031257135.1 Spirochaetaceae bacterium | reverse complement strand
GAAATAAAGAAGATAGATCAGGCAATCGGGCAGATAAGCTCTGTTTCGCATGAGACTTTAGACGCGATGGATACTATCTTTACGGAAATAAACGACATGAGTTCTTCCTTTACCGCTGTAAACCAAGCGGTGGAAGAACAATCCCAGGGCAGTTCTCAGATGCTTAACGCCTTAAAGTCCGTACAAGAAATGACCGGAGAGGTGCAGAAAGGAGCGTCATTTATACACAAGCAGAGCGCGGATATACACAAGGAGATAGAACTGTTACGGCAAATTTCAATGCATGTAACGGAGAAAGTGAATGAAATGCGGCTGTCTAGCGCGAACATTGCATCATTTCTTGAAAACGCCAAAGAGCTTGCCCAGTCAAAATCAGAATAGTTCTGCTGGCGCGCCCTGGGAAGCGGCTGTGCCGCTGATGGAATCAGCGGCGGTGAGCGAAGGCTTAGGTTATGATGGTTCCTAAAAAAGGGCGTCCATTGAGGATTTTTTTCAGGTTTTCCAGATTGCGTCCTGCGGCGCAGATTACCCGCAGGCCGATGTTCATTGCGCGACGGCTTGCCACCGGATCGAAGGGGACGTTTTTGCCCGGAATCCATTGGTCTCCCACTAGGGCGCGGAAGTCCTTCCACGAAATGCGGTCAATGGGCTTCGCTTGAGGATTACTCTTGGGATCGTCAGTATACACTTGGGCGATGTTGGAGAGATTGATCACCGTGTCCGCGTGGAACCGTTCCGCAAAGAGTACCGCATCGTAATCGGACGAGAAGCCCGGCTTCCAGCCCGCGGCGACCAATACTCTGCCCTCGAAGGCGACCGCCTGAGTAGGGTCTGTAATCACCTCCTGCGGACACCACTCCCGCAGGATTCCCCGGATAAGCTGGGCGTTGAGGCGGGTTGCCATGACGCCTATCCAGTCGGCTTCGTCGTCCGACGGGGCGGACGCGGCGGCGCGGTAGGCTTCCTGCCACGCCCGGGCCGGACCGCCTCCGCCGACTACCAAGATAAACCGCCGCTCCGAATCTTCGTCGAGCAGGGTCCGTACCAGCGCGGCGAAATCTTTCAAAAAAACTTCGTCCGCTTTATCGGGAGCCACAATCGATCCCCCTAAAGATATAACCGTAACCATACCGCTAATATCGGAAGATGCGGGGAAATCTGGAAAGAATACGGTTCCCTGCGGACGGGAATCTCAGATTGAGACGAGGTTTCTTTTCGGGACCGGCTATACAAAATCTGAAAATTATGTACAATAATCAAAGGCGGTTCAGCAAGAACCGTATAAGGAGACTATAGATGGATACGGAAAAATCAATCGGCATAAAGCAGGTCATCCGGCTGGAGTGGTTGCAGAAAGCCGCGGATTCAGTCATAGCAGGAATGTCCGAGAAAGATATCCGCTCGGAACTGGAAGAGTACCTCAAAGACAAAAGCGGAAGCGGCGCGGCTTTGAATCGCGCGGAGTACACGAAATCCATTGCGGTTTCGCTCCTCATGAATACTTGGGTCAGCCCGAGAAAAGACCTGATCCCTCTGCGGGACGCGGCTTTAGACCGCCTTAAAAATAACGGCGACGACGCTCCGGTCTGCCATTGGCTCATGTACGCCGGAGCGTACCCCTTTTGGTTCAATATTTGCGGCGTCTTTGGTTCTCTCTTTTCTCTGCAAAATCAGATCATTAAAAAGCAGATCATGAGCCGCATATACGAAGTGTACGGAGAACGCTCCACGATAGAACGATGCAGTCGGTACGCCATCCGCACCCTCGCGGCTTGGGGACTCGTCAAAGATCAGGGAAAAAGCGGAACCTACGAAAAATATGAACCGAAAACTATCGAAAGTCCGGCTTTAGTCAGCCTTATCCTTGAGTCGGCATTACACGTCCTCCCCGAAAGGAAAAGCTCTCTGACCCTCTTGATGAGCAGTCCCGCGTTTTTCCCGTTCCGCCTGCCCCAAATAGACGGCGGCGCGCTGGCTCAGGAAAACCCCCGGCTTGTGCAGGAACAGCTTGATCAGGAATACATCGGGCTGAGAACCTAAGGGGTTCCGTCAAAGACCGAGGATTTCCGGCTTCACCGTCCGCGGTCTTTGCGGTTTTCCGCAAGGTTCAGCCTCAGAAACAGCAAAGGACAGCCCGCGCTTGCCCATAAGCCTGCGGCTCCCCAGCAAATGAAGCGGATAAGTTCGTAAAACGGAGCGGATTTATTCAAAGGCGTCAAATTCAAGATGATAAACCCGCCGATTATCCCCAGCGCGTACCGCCCTGCCAGCCGGAGAAACCCCGGTTTTCCGCCGTTTATTGTCCCGCCAGCCGAAAAGGGAAAGTATTTCAGCATCAAGCTAAATCCCAAACTAAAACCCAAGCATAAACCCCCGACGCGCCGGTCTCCTCCCGCGGCGTTCATCGCCCAGGGAATGACCGCCCCGCATATAAGCTGAACCCGGGTCCCTCCCCAGCGAAAAAACGCTTCAAGCCGGTCTTTGCTCAGGAAATATCCCGCGGTTATGAGTCCCCCCAAAAGCCAGCCCGCGATAATATCCGTAAAAAAATGCAGTCCCAAGTAGACCCGGGAAAAGCCGACGCTCAGGCTGATCAGGATCGCTCCGCCGAACCATCCAACGCGCCCCCGCGGGAACCGCCGCCCCAGCCAGCAGGCTAGGATCATCCAGAAGGTCAGCGAAAGCTGGGCGTGACCGGAAGGCAGTCCGAAAGTCGCTTCAACGCCGCGCCCTACCGACGGATCAAGATGATAAGGCCGCGGCTGTTTCAGCAGTTCTTTGCAGAATCCGTTCAGCCATGCGGAGAACATCATCATAAGTCCCAGATGGAATCCTTTTTTTTCATCTCCGCACCAGAGGAGGAAGAGTATTATCGGCGTATAGATATAGACCGTATTGGTGAGAAAGGTCATGATCAGGGTGAGAGCCGGACCCTCAACGCGCTGGATTGCCCGGATAAGCTCAAGCCCCTGCCGATATACTTCGGGCATAGCCGTCCGCTAGGGTTCCCAGCCTAATTCCCGGGACGCCTGAGAGCCGACTTCCTTGAGATAGCCGACGATTTCCTCGATTTTCGGCGGACCAAGCCGCGTAACCGGCGCGGAAAGGCTGATTCCCGCGACAATCAGGTTGGTATAGTCCCGAATCCCTACGGCGATGCACTGCACTCCGGCTTCACATTCTTCGTCGTCTACCGCGTAGCCTTGGACCCTGATTTTGGCGATTTCCGCTTTTACGGCGTCCAGGGTGGTAAGGGTATGGTCGGTATACCGGGGAAAGCCGAATTTACGCTCCAGTTCCAAGAGCCGGAGGTCGGAATAATTCGTCAGATGCAGTTTTCCCACGCCGGTAGCGTGCATAGGAGCGATGCGCCCGATGCGCTGGAGGGTTTTCAGCATCCGGTCGGGACCTTCTTCGGTAGCGATATACACCATCTGCATATCATGTTCGATGCACAGCGACGAAGATTCATTAAAATGTTTAGCAATCTGTTTGACGTACTTCGAGAGCGAGTTCTGAAAAGGAAAGTTTTCTTTAGTCCGAGACCCAAGCTCGGTGAGTTTGAGGGTCAGATAGTAGCAGGAAGTATCCGGGTCTTGACCGACGTACCCGAAGTCGATATAGGTATTCAAGAAGCGCAGTACCGTACTTTGAGGAATATCGAGCTTTTTTGCAATATCCTGAAGCCGCGCGGGAGTATGGATTTTAGTCATTCCCTCTAATATCTGCAACGCCTTCCTAAGAGATTGATTTTTCTTTATTCCCTCGCTGATATGTTTCATAATGCCGATCTATGCTTTACTATAGAAAAGCCCCGCCCCTTAGTCAAGGGCTTTTCTATAGTAATAAGTAAAACGTACTAGAAAGCCCTCGGGACGAATACCGCGGAAGACATCGGCGCGGAAGAAGGCGGGCAAACCGATGACACACTATGTTCGCCGCTGTTCAGCCGGCGAGCGCAGTGTGTTAGACAATCGGGAATTTAGTCTTTGGCGATACTAATCTCCGTGATAGTTATAGTATTACTGATAACGAAGAACCCCGGATAATAGGGCGCATCCGGTTCGGTAAGGATAGCGTTCACATTACCCGAACCGGCGCCTGCGGTACCCGACCAGACGTACTCTTTATCGGCGGCGATGATCTTCGCGGTATACTTTTTATTTTCAGCATCCCATGACAGTTGATAGGTATATTCAGCGTTTATTGACGCCGACTCATCGGGAGTAAACCGGTCATTTCTTGTGGTTAAATCGCTTACGGGAGTGAAGAAGCCTCGGATTGCCGCGCCTCCAGTATGCCGAATTCCCACGAAATGAAAGAAATTGGTAGATGAGACCGCTTCTTCCGTAGGATTGGCAAACGCCCCGAAGAAAAGCCCTCCGCCGGTACCGCCGGTAATTTTGATCTTTGCCTTCCAAGTATAGGAGCCTGTAATCGGAGTTTTCAAATATACCACGGTACTATTCCTCGGCTTAAAGGGGCTTGCGTCTCCCATTGCTCCGCTCTCGACATTCTTAACCGTAAGCGAAGTCCCTGCTTGAGCTGTCCATGTTTTTCCTGTCCATGTATGGAAAGCGGAATTATTAGGCGTTGTACCAGCGGTTAAGGCTTCTGTTTTTAAGTTCCTGACGACTAATGTATGGGTTCCGGTTTCAGCAAATACCGGAGGATTCGTAACCGTTACCGTAGCGACGGCTGTTTTATTTCCTTCATTACTCTTTACGGTAATGGTAGCCGTTCCCGGACTTACGCCGGTAACTATTCCGGTCAGCCCATTTCCTGTTCCGGTTACTGTGGCAATGCTGGAGTTGCTCGATGTCCACGTTACGGTTTGATCGGTTGCGTTAGCGGGATTGACCGTTGCAGTTACGATGCCGGTTCCCTTGCTCAGAACCGACATAGTAGGACGTTCCAGACTTATCGTTTCAACGTGCCTAAGAACCGTGACCTCCTGAACCGCTCTTACCGCGGGAAGGGCTTTGGAGAAAGCCGTAATGGTTATGGTTCCTCCGTCTAGCGCCGTTACCAGTCCGGCGGGAGAAACCGCGGCTATTTTGGGATCGCTGGTAATCCAGCTTACCTTTTTATTGGTGGCGTCTTCGGGATCGAACTCCAAGCTCAACTGGAGCGTTTCCTCCAATTCCAGAATATTGTCCGCCCCTTGTGGAAGGGCGATGCTAATACCGGTAACCGGTTTTGCTCCAGGAACTTCTGGGTTCACAAGAACCGGATCAGGCGGAGTTTCCGGGTTCGGGAGCGGGTTGGACTCTTCACAGCTCCAAAATGCCAGCGCAAAAATACACGCGCACATATATTTCTTCATGCTATATCTCCTAGCGTCGAATATCAGCCATGTTGTAGCCGATAAACCAACTCGTATGGGGAGGCTGATTATAGCCGGTGTGTTGCCAGATAATAGACATACGATATTGATGATTATCCATCAACGCGGGAATGCCTTTATCTGGAACTTTACCGGACCCTTCGTGAACAGTCGGAATAGTAGTGGTGTAGATACGGATTTCCCGGCTGTCCGCGGAACTTAGAATAAGTTCTTCCCGCCAATCTCCCAGAATATCCGCCTGAAGGAATGGATTCCGCTTAGTTCCCGCTGAAGTCTTCGTACCGGGAAATTCTTTGAGCGGCTGTAGAGCGTATACCCCTTGGGACATTTTTGATCCTTTTTGGATGACCGCTGGTTCTTCATATCCGCCGTCAAAAAGTTCTCTGCCGGTGTCTCCGTCCCAGTAGATTGCCATATTACACGAAGCAAGCGGTCCGCTACTGCGTTGCAATCCATCAGCGGAATGGATGCCGATATTCACGCCGTTAAGGGTACACCACGATTCTTCGCCGGGGAATTCAGGATCAATATCCGCGGTTATACCCCGTCCGGTATCCGCGGAGGCGGTGGTACGCCAAAGGATTGCGCCGGTAGCGGCGTCGTGCATTTCAATGCCGTAAGGCGAACTCTCGTGAACCGAAACGACTTCCAGTCCGGGACGCTCTGGATCGAGATCGCCTACATGAAGGGCGTCTCCGTGACCAAGCCGGGTGGTATACAGCGGAGTCCCGTCATGATCGATGGTCAAAGAACCGTAGACGATCTCATCCGCTCCGTCTCCGTCCACATCAGCGACGGTCAGATTATGATTGCCCTGTCCTTCATAAAACCCGTCCCAGGGATATTGATTTTCAGGTCCTTTAGGGTCAGTCCGGGTATCAAAAGTCCAGCGTACTTTAAGCTGAGTTCCGTCCCAGTCATAGGCGGTGAGACCGGTTCTGGTGTAATAGCCCCGGCACATTACGATGCTGGAGCGAACGCCGTCAAGCCGGGCGGCGCAGGAGAGGAAACGGTCTACCCGATTCCCGTAATTGTCGCCCCAGAGAGTATTAAGAGCGGCAGTATCATTATCAGAAATACCGCGGGATGGAATATAGTCCGTAGTATCCAAGAGTTTTCCGGTAGACCCTTCAAATATTGACAGATATTCGGGACCTGCAAGGATATAGCCGCTGGCGTTAATGTAAACCTTGTCTTTGTTTACCGAATCTACCGGCGTTCCCTGAGTGTCGATAGTACCCGGGGCGGTTTTTACCGCGATTTCCGCCTTGCCGTCGCCGTCAAAATCGTCTACAACAAAAGTACGGTAATGCGCTCCCGCGCGGATGTTTGGTCCAAGGTCGATGAATTTTCCTTCGCCCCAGAGCTTTTTCCCGTTCAACGTATAGGCGTCGATGAATACGGTTCCGGTTATGCCGCTGATTGAATTGTCTTGCTGATTAGCTGGTACCCAGAAAAACACGAGATCAAGATTTCCGTCGCCGTCAAGATCAGCCGCAGTTCCGTCCATGCAGTCATAGTCGGTATACCCAGTAAAACTCGTTCCATTCCACAAACGTCCCACGGGTTTTTTAAGACTGATAGCGAAGTAATCTTTAGCCCAAACCCCTGCCTCTTCGGAGAGGGCTGTTTTCCTTCCGCCGCTTAAAACCTCAATCTGATAGGTATCGCCGGCAGAGCCTTCTGGGTCAAGATAATCGGTGTACCCAGGTCCTAAAACCGCGGGATTGATCTTCTCGCCGTTTTTTAATACGTTAAACCCGATATCAGGATAATCGTATTGGAAGAGTTTCCAACTAAGGAATAC
>JAIRPH010000004.1 GCA_031257135.1 Spirochaetaceae bacterium | reverse complement strand
GGCGTCCAAGGATTAGGTATAACATGAACCCATGTAGTACCGGCGTTTCCAAAGAGGAAGGCTATCCCTCCGCCATAATATCCTCCCGCACTGTAAAGGAGACGATTCCTGATATTCCAATGAGAATCAATAGTAGGATTTGATGGATCAGGCAATATCACGTTAAAAAAGAACGCTCCTGCGGCATCCGATGTTGGAATCTCACTTTTATCAAGAGTAAAGGTAAAAACCGTATCTGTTCCCGTACCAGTAACGATATTGGGCATAGTACCATTAGCAAAAACTTTAGGACCCATAGCAAAATGCTTTATATCAAGGGGCCGTATTTTTGCATTAGCAGTAATATATGGCGGCGTAGTCCCTATCCAGGTTCCAATAGCACCCAAATTTTTTATTTTAACTGTTACTGTCATATCAACGTTTGCCCACATATCAGCAGTACCGCCTGCTTTTGCGAATTGAGCATAAAAAAGAGTGTCTGTCGTCGTTGAACCATCGTATTCTATAGGAACAGGTACTGCAGCACCAGGTTGTGTCGATTGACCTTTCGGTACTCCCCCAATTTCTGCTGTAAAGGTTAAAGCCGTCATCGTTACGTTTACGGTAGTTACTTTACCTGCTACAGCGGTAACACCTGGACTTAATGGAACAGAGCCAACGCCTAACAAGACTTTTTCCCCAGTAGCGACATCGCCGTTGGCGCCGGTTCCGGCTAAAACCAAAACGCTATAGGTTCCGGGAATAACCCCTATGATTAAATAATCCACTCCAGCCTGAGCAGAGCCGAAATACGTTTGACCGGCACTATTCTTGAGATAAGCCTCAAAGTAGTCAGACATCTCTTTCGCATCACTCGCTGACAGCCCGATATTACCAGTGTATACTGCCCGAGAAGCGGAAGCGGTGGTTAAGGGGATTCGGATTACCGCTCCGTGTTTCTCTATGGCTTGGGCTTCCTGGGCGGTTGGGGCGGTTTCGCTGTTATCTGTATCTTGGAGAAGTCCGCTACAGGCGGCGAACACAGAGAGGACCGCAAGCATAGCGATGCTATTGCGGAACATACCGGCTTTTACAAATCTTTTTTGCATATTCTACTCCTTTAAAACCGCACTGTGCGGCATTTAAGTAAGGATGCGTAAACGAAGTTTTTTGTTACGCTCTATCTTAATAAAGAATAACCTCCTTTTTGTTATTGATCAAGTATTTTTATGAGATTTTGGGAAAAAAATACCAAAATGTATTCGAGAATAACTATACCGACGGCGTTAAAACATATATCATAAAATTATGACGGCATTAGCAAGTTTTACGGTAAAGACCTCCCGGAAGGACGAGTGGATTAATATTACCAGAGAAGTCCAAAAGATAACCGCCGATTCAGGAATAATTGAAGGAATATGCTTGGTCTTTGTCCCGCACACGACCGCGGTAGTTACGGTCAACGAAAACGCCGACCCGGACGTCCCCCGGGATGTATCCCTCGCGCTCGCGGCGGTCTCGCCGGACCGAAAAGAATTCCGGCATAGTGAAGGCAATTCCGCGGCTCACGTGAAAACCAGCCTCGTCGGACCGTCGGTCGCGCTTATTGTGGCCGGAGGCGCGCTCCTTCTCGGTACATGGCAGGGCATCTGGTTCAACGAATACGACGGACCAAGAACCAGAACCATATTCGTCAGAGTTTTAGGCGAATCCGCATGAACTATCCGCCCATACTCGTCCTCGCGGTTCTGCTGACCCTCGGGTGTTCGCCGAAAACGCCGGTTCGCGCCGAATATGCCGTAACTATGGAAAACAGTATGCAACAGGCTTCGGAAGTCTTTCCTTCCGGGCAAGCCCGGATGACCGCGTACGGCGATGCTCCTCAACGTGAAAATCCCCAAACCGGCGCGGCGGAAACGGAAAAAACGAGAAAGCTCATCCGCAGAGCCGAGCTTCGTCTGTTATCTCAAAATCCGGAAACCGCAGAAACCGCAGTCCTTGAAGCTATGAATAAATACGGCGCGTACTCCGCTGAAACCCATATATACGAACATTCCCGGTCATATATTATCAAAGTTCCTGAAAAAGCGTTTCAGCCTCTGCTCGGCGAACTGACGCGGGTCGGACGGATTCTCTACCGCTCGGAAAGCGCGGAAGATGCGACGCTCAAGTATTACGATTTAGCAGGACGGCTGGAAACGAAACTGACCTTGCGGAAGGCGTTTCAAGGGCATCTCGAAAACGCGAAAAGCATAGAAGATATTATGCGCGTCGAATCCCGGCTCGCGGAACTGCACAATGAAATCGACTGGCTGGGAACAGAACTGCGGGGACTCTCGAATCTCGTCGATTACGGAACGATTGCCCTCGAGATGCAAATGCCCCAGACCGCGGTTTCCGCGGGCGCGCCGACTCTGCGAGACCGGGCGGGCGTTTTATTCGCTTCTTTCGGAAATTACGCATCGACAGTGTTACTGTTTTTGCTGGGCGCGCTTATCTACGGCGTACCGTCTCTGGCGATACTGTTTCTATTTTATTGGCTCTTGTTCGGCAAAATAGGATTTTTAAAAATTTTGTGGCGCATCGCATCGGGAAAGGGAAAAAATCGTGACCTATCTCTATGAAACGCATCTGCATACGTCCCAAGCAAGCAGTTGCGCGGTCTCCGAGGGACGGGAGTATATCAGCCGGTACAAAGATTTAGGCTACGCGGGAATTATCGTGACCGATCACTTTTACAACGGCAATTCTTCGCTGAACCGGAATCTGCCGTGGAAGGAATGGGTGCATCGTTTCTGCCGAGGCTACGAGGACGCCCTGAACGAGGGTCTAAAGCAGGGTTTGAGCGTTTTTTTCGGCTGGGAAGAAACCTTCGACGGCGACGACTATCTGGTCTACGGGCTTGACAAAGCGTGGCTCCTCGAACACCCGGAAGCTCCGCATTGGACGCGGCGGGAACAGTATGAAGCCGCTCGTCAATACGGGGGCTGTGTGGTGCAGGCTCATCCGTTTCGGCAACATTACTACATCAGCGCGATTCATCTTTCCGCCGGGTGCGCGGACGCGGTAGAAGCCGCCAATGCAGGCAATCACAGCCAATCCTACGACGCTCTGGCTCTGCGGTACGCGCGCGTTCTGGGACTTCCGGTCACCGCGGGATCGGACATTCACTGCGCCGAAGACGTCTTGCCGGGCGAAACCTTCGGCGTATATCTGGAAGAGCAAATGACCGGAATTCAGGATTACGTGAACGCGGTCAGAGAAGGAAGGATCGCGGGACTGCACATCACTCCGGGACGCTGTAGCAGCTCCGGGAACGAAACTATCTCGTTACCTGTGGACATCCGAAACGCCCAAGACCAAAGCACCCATCAAAATATATGGAAATTCTTGGAAAAGTAGTCCGAGACGGCGTTTTTTGTAAATTTTCCCCAAAGCCTATTGACGGTTTCGGCTTAATTTTAGTATTATATTAATACCCTGTAGTCAGGAACCATGCGAGCGGTTGCCGCCCAACTCCGCCAGGTTCGGAAGGAAGCAACGGTAAGCGGAGGATCGTTGCGCCGTGGCATCCCTGATTGCGGGGTTCCTTTTTTTTCTCATTCGAGATATACTGAAACTATGGCTTATGAAGTAACCGCCACCCGGCGGCGTCCCAAAACCTTCGATGAAATGGCAGGACAGGATTTTGTGGTAGCCACCCTGAGAAACTCCATCGAAAAAGGACATATCGCCCACGCGTACCTGTTTTCCGGTCCCCGGGGATGCGGCAAAACCAGCGCGGCCCGAATTTTAGCCCGGTCATTGAATTGCGAAAAAGGTCCCACCCCAAGCCCCTGCGGAGTATGTCATAGCTGTCAGGAAATCGCCCGAGGCGCAAGTCTGGACATCATCGAAATCGACGGAGCATCCAATACCGGCGTCAACGACGTACGGCAAATCAAGGAAGAGGTGCTGTTTCCTCCTAATTCAGGACGCTACAAAGTGTATATCATCGACGAAGTCCATATGCTTTCTAATAACGCTTTCAACGCCCTCCTGAAAACTATCGAGGAACCGCCGCCGTATATCGTTTTCATCTTTGCAACGACCGAACTCCACAAAGTGCCGGCAACCATTAAAAGCCGATGCCAGCAGTTCGCCTTCCGCCTGTTCCCGATTGAAATTATCGCGGGCATCTTGCGGGAAACCTGCGAGGAAATGCAGATCGCCGCGGAAGACGAAGCCTTGTTCTGGATAGCCAAAGAGTCTACCGGCAGTCTCCGGGACGCGTATACCTTGTTCGATCAGGTAATTTCCTTTTCCGACGGGCATATCCGCTCTGATCTTATCCGGGAAAAGCTGGGTTTAATAGGGCTGGACACCTTAAACGTCTTAGCCGAAGCCTGCGCCGAAAACGATACGGCAAAGGCGTTCCTCTTAATCGACGATATCTTGAACGCCGGCGTTGCGGTAGAGCAGTTTATTATCGATCTTGCCGGGTATTATCACAGTCTGCTTTTCATAAAAGCCGGAGTTACCAAAGAATCACTGCTTGATTACAGTCAGGAACGGTTCTCTCCTAAAGCGTTGGACGCGCTGAATCCTCAACAGCTTGAACACGCTATGGATATACTCTTGACCTTATATCGGGATATCCGCTATTCCATCGCGCCGCGGTTCGAGCTTGAGACCGCGGTTTCAAAACTTTGCTGGCTTAATCAATGGGTCTCTTCTTTAGAACTGCGGTCGGCGGTAGCCGGAGCGCGGGAGGTTCTCGCCGGCGGAGCCGTCAAACGGGAAGGCGGGCTAGTCCGCCCTTTCGGTGAGCCGGAGCCGTCGCAAGCTCCGGCAAAACCGGCGGTTTATCGGGATTCAGAGCCGGCGCGGAAACCGGCTAAGTTTCTGACCGAGCATTTCAACCGGTATATAGCTTCCAGAGAACCGAGCGGCTCCGCTCAAGCGGCTGTATCTGTTTCGGGCATACTGGATTCGCAGACCGGACCGAATCTTCAGACCGATTCTGAGATGACGCCCCAAGCGGAACGGGTTCTCCGATTGTTTCCGGGAACCGTCGTTAAACCTAAGCAGGAGTAGGACATGACTATTAATCCTTTCGATATTTTAAAAAACGCTCAGAAGATTCAGGAGCAGATGGGCGCGCTCCAAGAGAAGCTCGCCGGTATTACCGCGACCGGTTCCGCCGGCGGAGGCATGGCTGAAGTGGAATTAAACGGCCGCATGGAATTATTGGCTATACGCCTTGCGCCGGAAGCCGTCAACCCCCAAGAAACGGAGATGCTCCAAGACCTTATTATCGCGGCTTATAATAACGCTATGGAAAAAATTAAGGAGGTTATTCCCCGCGAAATGAGCGCGCTTACCGGAATCGCTATGCCGGGTTTTCCGGGGCTTTCATGAACGCCATTGATCGGCTGGAAACGTTATTCGCTAAACTGCCCGGAATCGGGAAGAAAACCGCGCGACGCTTGACCTATCATATTCTCGACGGAGACCCACGGTACGCCCGGGTCTTGGCGGAACAGCTTGCGAATCTCCACGATGCGATCAAACGATGTTCCATCTGCGGCAGTTTTACTGAAACCGACCCCTGCCCGATTTGCGCTGACCCCGGACGGGACGGTTCGGTAATCTGCGTAGTCGAGCGGTCCCCGGATGTGCGGATTATCGAAGAATCCAAAGAGTATCACGGGCGGTTTCACGTTTTGGGAGGACTTATCGCTCCGCTGGAGGGCGTGAACCCGAGGGATTTGGCATTCGGCTCTTTGCTGAACCGCGTCCGCCATGAAACCATCCGGGAGGTTATTCTTGCGCTGAACCCTACCGTTGAGGGAGATACCACCGCCTTATATGTACAGAATCTCCTCAAGGATTTCAGCGTTGAGGTTACTCGGCTTGCTTCGGGACTGCCGGTCGGAGGCGATTTGGAATACGCCGACCGTCTCACGCTGTCCCGGAGCTTCAGAGGAAGAGTGAAGGTGTGACCTCTAAAACCACAGATACACCAGATGGAGCCGAGTGCAGATGAACCACGTCCCAACCGCGAGGAGAAGCAACGCCGGAATAGGGGTTATCCACGTATCCGCGCTGAACAGGACGGCTCTTCCTAAGACCGCCAGAAACGCGCCGACGCCGATACAGATATATTCTTTAACGCCTCTGGAATAGGCTGAAATAAAGAAACTAACCAGCGTTATCAAGACAATCCCTGTTTCCACCAAATTGAACGCCGAGGTATACCCGCTTATCATGCAGAGGCTGGTGTCCCATGCCAGTCCGTCGATAGGCGCGCCCAAGGTAAGCGCCAGCGCGAGTATGACAATAGTAAAAACAATCTGTCTTTGCTGTTGTATGTCAAATCCTGCGGCGTATATGCTTGCGGCAAACAGAGAAAAAATGCCGAAATAACGCCCGAAAATGAGAACCCTCGACGCCATAATGAGATATACGCTGGGAAGATCGTATTTCAGCTTGAGGGGTACCATGATACGGGTCGCTTCTAAGGCGAAGGAAAGCACAAAAAAAGCGATATAGAGAATCTCCGGGGATTGGGTTTTCTCAAAGTAGCGGTAGATAATAATAATCGCAACAAAAGCGTAGAGAATCGCGCTTGCAGTAGAGATAAAGGGGACATAGGGATTCGGACTGGAAAAATGAGCCGCCGCGTCCTGAATGACGCCCGATGACCGCCGGGTAGTTTCATCAACCGCAGAAGGATACATAGGAATTATGAGAAACGACGCAACCGCCATGCCCGCTAAGGCGGCGGCCGGAAGCAGAAGTCCGGCTTTGAATATGGTATTTCTTTCAGATAAAGTCATACTCTATAGCATATCCTATAAACGGACGCTTTTCAACGCCCCGCGGATTAAACGCCGCTGGACACTGCCGGCGGACTAGGAATGGGAATTACAAGAGAAGAAATAACTCTTACTAATGAAGGCGATCTTGCCGCCGCGGCCCGGGGGTACATTACCAAGAAAGAAGCGCGCTCGGTTACGGTTACGGCGATAGCGGATACCGGCGCGCTGAGGCTCGTCATGCCGGAAAGTCTGCGGAAAAAGCTGGGGCTTGAAATCCTGAAAACAGCTCCGGCGGCTCTCGCCGATGGGGAAAAGCTGGAAATCGGGCTTACCGAGGGGGTAGAAGTCCGCTGGAAAGACCGGATAATCACGTGCGATGCGTGGATTGTACCGAATGACTGCTCGGTTCTGCTCGGGGCGATACCGATGGAAGGGCTGGATGTCATGGGTGATCCGGTCAATCAGCGGCTTGTCGGCGTTCACGGCGAAAAGCCGCTGGGCATCCTGTGTTAGCGGCGCGGTATATTCAGCGCGGATACTTTTCCTATGCAGTCCTTCGCTTAATTTTGACTTAGGTAACAAAGTCCTCCCGCATGGGAGTAAAAAAGTCTAGGAGCGTTCCCTTTTCAAGACATACGCATCCGTGCTGAATTCCATGTTGTTTGCAGAGAGTATCTCCTTTGACGACTTCCCGGGTTTCGTTCCCGATGGTAAAGCGGAAACGTCCCTCCGCGACGTAGGTAATCTGCGTGTGCGGATGGCTGTGCATGGCTCCTTCCGATCCTTCCTCGAAATCGTTCCGCACGCACATCAACTGATCGCAGTAGGCAAGAATGGTACGCTTCACGCCGGGCGCGGCGGTTTCTCCGGCGCAGTCTTTGCCGGCTACCCATTGCTGGTCTTTATGATTCTTTTTCATATTTTTATTACATCTCTTTTACATGATTTTTGTCAACAAGAGTTTCATGTTTTGGTTGTAAGCGTCTTTTTGAGATTTTTTTTAAAGGGACAGAGAGTATTTTACAAGAGACATTTATTCTTACAAAAAAGACATTTATTCTTACACAAGGGACAGGGAATATTTTACAAAAGACAGGAATTATTCTAAAAAAGACTGCTAGTAACTTACAAAAGACAGAGAGTCTTCTAAAAAAGACTGCTAGTAACTCATAAAAGACAGAGAGTCTTCCGCAAAAGACAGAGCGTCTTTTACAAAAGACTGCGAGTCTTCTAAAAAAGACATAAAATCATTCGCAAGATATATGTAATAACTCAAAAAAGACAGAGAACCGTAGACAAACGCCGGTGAAAGGTATATAGTTGACTATCATCGAGGCACACTCGAAAGGAGAGACTATGGCTCATAACAAGGATTTTATCCCCGGTCCTGACGCCGATTTCGACGGATGGCTGAACAATCTGACGGTATATGTGGGGTCCAAAACTGCCGGCGGCGGGTGGGCGCATATTCCGGCGGATAAGGTTGCGGCTCTGCAAAGCTATAACGCGCAGTGGCGGGACGCCCGCAGTAAGACTGTGGGTCCTCATACGAGCGTTGACACTGAAGTCAAAAATGAAGCCCGGAAAGCCGCGGTGGGATTTGTCAGACCCTTTATTCAGCAGTATCTCAAGTTTGATCCCGTAACCGATGAAGATCGGACCGCCATGAATCTGCACAACCGCGGCAAGACCCATTCGGTTATCGGGAAACCCGCGGATCGGGCGTTGATAACCAACCTCAAGGCATTGGGCGGCTTCCGCGTCGAAATCCGCTTTCAGGACGAGGCTACCCCGGACAGCCGAGCTATCCCCTACGGCTGTAACGGCGCGCTCATGAATTACACTTGGGGAGCGGAAAAAATAACGGACTACGCCCGGCTGTCTCAGACCTGCCTGATGACCGTCAGCCCCTTTGTCATAACCCTGCCGCCGGAAGGAGAAGGCGCGTTTTTTTCCGCGGCCGCCCGCTGGCAGAATAACCGGGGAGAATTGGGACCGTGGTCGGAAATCATGCACGTCGCGGTGAGTTAAAGAAATCGCATCAGGATTCCGAGCCGCGGAGATACAGCCCCCTGCGATCCGACCGGCTCAGGACGCGGCGTTACTATCGTAAGGCGGATATAATGGAAAATCTATTTTCAGAAGCATTGATTGCTACAATACGAAAGGCTCCGGTCATCGCGGTTCTGACGATTGACCGGGCGGAAGACGCGGTTCCGCTGTCTCGCTCTTTACTGCGAGGCGGAATCAGCGCGGTTGAGCTGACCCTCCGCACGCCGGCGGCTTTGGACGCCTTAGACCGGATCAAAGCCGAGACGCCGGAAATAACCGCCGGAGTTGGAACCATCCTTAACCCGGAGCAGGTACGGGCGGTTAAAAACCGAAACGCGGCTTTCGGCGTCTCCCCGGGACTGAACCCCCAAGTCGTCGCGGCGGCGAAAGAACTGGGACTGTACTTCGCCCCGGGAATCCTGACCCCTTCGGAACTTGAGTCAGCCTACTCCCTCGGATGCAACGTAATGAAACTGTTTCCCGCAGAACCAGCCGGAGGTTTGAGCTATCTTGACAGCATAAACGCTCCGTACGCGCATCTTGGTATTCAGTATATTCCGCTGGGCGGGGTTTCTCAGGAAAACCTTCCGCGCTGGCTGGAGCATCCCTGCGTGCTAGGCGTAGGCGGCTCATGGCTCGCGCCGAGAAAGCTCATTCAGGAAAAAGACTGGGACCGAATAAGCAGAACCTGCGAAAAAGCCGCGGAAACCGCCGTAAAGATACGGAAACCCTATACCCAGCATAGCCCGGCTTTAGAAAAGCCCTAACTCCGCCGGAGCGGTCTCTTGACACATATCATTTTTTTTTCTATATTCCTAGTAAATTAGTAGGTTTTAAGGAAACAGTATGGCAAAAAAAATGAAGCAAATTGCGATTTACGGAAAAGGCGGGATCGGCAAGTCAACGACCACCTCGAATCTGAGCGCAGGCTTGTCGCGGCTGGGATATAAGGTTATGCAGTTCGGATGCGACCCGAAGAGCGATTCTACCAATACCCTTCGGAACGGCGCATATATCCCGACGGTGCTGGATACTCTGCGGGAAAAAGGATCGGTCAACGCCCATGAGGTTATCCATACCGGCTTCAACGGGATTTACTGCGTGGAAGCCGGCGGACCTCAGCCCGGCGTCGGGTGCGCGGGGCGGGGGATCATTACCGCGGTAGACCTCTTCAAGCAACAGCGCATCTTTGAAGAGCTGGACCTGGACTTTGTAATCTACGACGTGCTGGGAGACGTGGTCTGCGGCGGATTCGCCGTGCCTATTCGGGAAGGCATCGCTGAACACGTATTTACGGTTTCTTCCGCGGACTTCATGGCTATTTACGCGGCTAACAACCTGTTCAAGGGGATTCAGAAATACTCCAACTCCGGAGGCGCATTGTTAGGCGGAGTTATCGCTAACTCGATAAACAAACCCTACGCCCGGGAAATTATCGACGATTTTGTAAAACAAACCGAAACTCAGGTAATCGAATACATCCCGCGGTCGGTTACGGTTACTCAGTGCGAACTGCAAGGAAAAACAACTATCGAAAACGCCCCGGATTCGGCTCAAGCGCAGGTGTACCTGAGCTTGGCGAAAAAAATAGCCGAGCATACCAATTCCAAAACCCCATCGCCTTTGGGCGTGCAGGAATTGCGGGATTGGGCTGGGAAATGGGGGCAGTATCTCCTCTCCCTCGAAACCGGAGAAGTCCGGGAAGAACTGACCGCAAACATTTAGCCGCCCGCGCCGTTCCATTCCGGGGGCGGCGGGTGTTCCTCGTAGGCGAGGGAACGGGCAATAAGCATTTCAGCGGACCGGTCTTCATGAAGGATAACCAGAGCTTTCCGAAACTGCTGAACCGCCTCCTCAAAGGAGCGGCGGTAATAGAGAGACATTCCTTCATGATAGTATCCCCAGGCTTTGGCTTCGGGAACCGAAACGGCTCGTTTCACCGCGTATACTTTGACCCCTTCGGCTTTGCCCGCGGCCGCCGCGGTATCGAGCAGACGAATCGGCAGTTTAGGCTCCTTGTTTTTGATTTCCGTATAGAGAGATTCCGAAATAAGGAGAGCTTCCTTGTAGACGCCGGTAAGCCCGCCCAACTGCGCCGCGAGGCTCGCCGTATCCCCGAGGACGGTGTATTCCATCTTCTGCCCGCTTCCGATATTTCCAACGATAACCGAGCCGTAGCTTATGCCTATGCCGCTGTTGAACTCCGGCTTTCCCTTAATTCTCTGGCGGTCGTTGAATTTTTTTATGGTATCCAGCAGGTCTAGTCCGGCGAGAACCGCCTGCATAGGATCGTCTTCGCGTTTAACCGGCGCGCCCCAAAAGGCTCTTAGGGCTTCGCCGATGAATTTATCTATCATGCCGTTTCGCCGGTTGACGGTTTCCGCGAGAAGCGAGAAGTAGCGGTTCAATGCGTCAATCGCCTCTTGGGGCGCGGTCTTTTCGGCGACAGCCGTAAATCCGCGGATGTCCGCGAAGAGAACCGCAATTTCCCGCTTATCTCCGGCAAGAGCCGTACCGGGCGCGCCGAAAACCTCATCGATTTGCTCTTTGGGAGCGTATTTTTGAAAGATTTGCCGTATCTGAAGCTCTTTTTTATGAGAAGTTTTTGCAACGAAGGCGTATTGTTTCATAAGACCCGCGGTTTTTTCCCAAGTTTTCATCATAAGGTTGAAGATATGAGCGAGGCTTCCGGTTTCATCTTGATAAGTTACTTCCGCTCTGGAGGATAAATCGCCGCCGGCTATAATGTTCAGCATGGTTTGCCCGATAGCGCGCAACGGTTTGGTCAGCAAACGGGCGAACAAGAGCAGGATAATCGTCATCAGCAGGACTGCGCCCCCGATTACGGCGAGTCCCCGGAGGATCATCGGCTTCAAGTCCTGATAGGGTTCTTCGGTTGCGAGGATGTACCAGCCGCCCGGACTCCAGTAAAAGCCCTGAAAGAGCCGTTCTTTCCCGCCTATACTCCCGAGCCTGATTCGTTCCTCATTCTCTTGAAGCGCGATCATCAGCGGACCGACCTCTTCGGGAAGAAGCTCCAGCGGAGCCGTCGCAACGAAAACCGATCCCCCGGGATCAACCGCGAAAATCAGCTCGGTATCTCTAAAAACGATGCTCCGAGCGTAAATTTCCAGAGCCTCTTTAACCGCCGACTGCATATCGGCAGGTTCAGCGTAGGCTTCTTCCGCCATCGCCGCCCATTGAGCGTCTATATAAGTACGCAGTCCGCTAATCTTAAAATCAAAAAATCGCTGAGTTATCCGGCTTATTCCGTTGGCGGCGGAGATATACCCATCAATCTCCGCTAGAAGAAGCGCGCCGATGAATACCGGTAAAACCGCCGCGATAATCTTCGTACGAATACGCATATCAATTAGTCTATAATATGGAGAAATTTACCGCAAGACATTGCGCCGCGGCGCGTTCCCCGCCCCGCGGCGGAGCGCGGAACGCTTAGGGGTCGGTTTCGGGGATGGGGCGCACCCATCGGGCTAGAGCGGTGAAGAGCAGGGTGTTGTCAATAGGCTTGGTAATATGGTCGTTCATTCCGGCTTCAAGGCTTTTTTCCCGATCCGCCGAGAGCGCGTGAGCGGTCAGCGCGATAATCGGCACGGTTTTCGCGCTCCGCCGGATGATGCGGGTTGCCGTAAGTCCGTCCATTTCAGGCATCTGGATGTCCATAAGGATAATATCGTAGCGATTCTTCTCCGCCATCTCTACCGCTTCAAGCCCGTTTCCCGCGACATCGACTTTAAAGCCTCCCATTGCGAGCAGTTCGCTTGCCATAAGCTGATTAATCTCGTTGTCCTCAACCAGCAGAACCCGCGCGCCCCTGATTGATTCGGGAATTTCAGGAATAGCCGGGATTTCAACCAGTTCAGGCGGAGCTTCAGCGTGAACCGCCCTAAGCCACTCGTCGATGCGGCTGTACAAAACCTGTATGCTCACCGGTCTATACAAAGTGTAGCATTTCGGCTCTAAAAGACCGATAAAAGTCTGATCTTCTATGTCCGAAATCACCGCCAAAACCCCCGGAGGCCGGCGGTTCCGCCAGAGCAGAGACAGCGTCTCCAAAATGCGGTTAATATGAAGCCGCACGTCAGTCCACGAAATCAGCACTATGTCCGTATCAAGCGGAATGACCTCATCCCAATGCGCTCTGTCCCGGCATATCGTAATAACGCAGTCTAAAATCTGATGATGCAGACGCAGAGTCGGCAAATCCGTCAATTCGTCGATAAGCGCAAATACCCGCTTTCCCGATGCCCGGCAATACTCAGGCGGCTTCTGAACCGAAGCCTTCGCTAAACATACGGTAAAGGTAAACGTCGTCCCATGAGCCGGCGCGCTTTTGCAGGAAATCTCGCCGTTCATAAGAGCAACCAGATTCCGGCAAATCGCCAGCCCCAAACCGGTTCCGCCGTATTTCCGGGTAATCGAAGAGTCCGCCTGAGAAAAAGGCACAAAAAGCCTATCGACTTGTTCAGGAGTCAGCCCAATCCCCGTATCAGCCACTGAAAACCGAAGCCGCACCGCGGAAGCATCCCCGGAATCCTCCGGCGGATCAGATTGCTCGTCCAGCCCGACTGTCAGACGAATCTCCCCTTGCAGGGTAAACTTAATGGCGTTGCTGAAAAGATTAAACAAAATCTGCGTAAGCCGCAGTGAATCGCCTATCAAGGTTTCGGGAACCTCCGGGTCTTTTATCAGAACAAGACTAAGCTGTTTCGCTTTAATATTGTATATCACCGAATCAACAAGGTTCCCCAAAAACTTCTGAAACGAAAACTCCGCCTGCTCTAATTGCAGTTTCCCCGCGTCGGTTTTGGAAAAATCAAGAATATCGTTGATGAGCCTAAGCAGATGCTTCGCCGATTTATCAATCGTATCGACATAAAACCGCTGTTTCTCGGTAATGTCCCCGTGAAGCATGAGATTAGTCATCCCAATAATCCCGTTCATAGGAGTGCGGATTTCGTGGCTCATATTGGCAAGAAACTCGCTTTTCGCCTGCACGCTCTGTTCGGCTTTGTTGCGGGCGTCAATCAGAGCCTGCTGAGTATTCTCCATTTTCTGAAGATAGGCTTTGAAACGGCGCAAATCCCGGCAGTACGCGGCGGCGTAATAGACGCCCTTCCAATAAACCCGCACCATGGTCACCTCCACAGGAAGAGCCGCTCCCAAAGCGGTACGATGAAGCCATTCAGCCCGGACGTTCCCCTTCTCAAAGGCTTCCCGTATAATTTCGCCTCCTTTTTCTTCGGAAAGGCTCCCATCTTCCTGATATTCCGGCGAATACTGGTGAAAATCCCGGAGATACTGTTCCTTTGAAGAAACCTCAAAAAGCCTGAGAGCCGCCTCATTGCAGTCAATCGGACGCAAATCAGAATCCCAAAGCGTACAAGATAAAGGCGCGGCATCCAGTATAACCCACGCCAAATTGCCGGCATCCCCTCTTCCCGCTTCCATACGCTCAGCTTCGTCATGAAACGCGCCGTAAGGAAACCGCTCTTCCTGTGTCATACGCAATTATCCCAAAAAACCTAATAGCAGTCAATGCGGATTCTTCGCGTCAGTATAAAAAAATTGACTTTCCGGGGGTCAGAGGCGAGCTACCTCATGGGTCAGAGCATCTCTAACGCAGGGGTCAGAGGCGAGCTTAAGCATAGTTAAGGAGGGAGCTTAAGCATAGTTAAGGAGGGAGATTAAGCATGGGTTAGGAGAGAGCTTAGGCAGGGGTAAGAGGCAGACGTAATCGGCGGGACTTGCCGGTGTCAGACATATTCGACTGGGCTTGACCCTCCGGAAAAATCCGGGGTCCGAAGCCCCTTTCCAAGAAAAAAATTGACTTTTACCGCCTCGGCGGATATACTAAATAACTACC
>JAIRPH010000221.1 GCA_031257135.1 Spirochaetaceae bacterium | reverse complement strand
ATCATGGCGATACTGTTTACGGTATCGCAAATAGCGGCTCCTCTGGGACAACTGCTTTACGGCATATTCTTTCAGGCGTTCAATAAAGCGGCGTATGTTCCGGTATTGATTACCGCCGGACTTACGTTCATTACGGCTCTCGCCGCAAAAAAAATATTGCCGGAAGAAACAGGAGGAAAATAATATCGAACGATAAATATTAACGAAGCAAAACCCCGGGGCGTTCCGGGAAATCCCGGGGTTTTCGGCGTCATCCGCCTGTTTTATGTTCGAGTTATCGGACAAGTCTTTTGTTAAAAAATATTTTCTTTACAACGATACCAATAATTACCAAATATAGTATTACGATAGGTATTGCGTAATACCACTTCTTCGGTTTTCCGTCTTTCCATAAGTCTTTCGCCTGTTCTCTACATTCGTCCATTATTTCTTTTGGAATTAATTTCAACGAAATATATATAAGAAACGGTAACAGTATCAAATCGTCAAGATACCCTAAAACCGGTATAAAATCCGGTATTAAATCAATCGGCGATAACGCGTATCCGATAGTTATTGTAATCATTGCTTTTGCGAGAATCGGCGCGTCTTTCCTTTTATACGCAAGGTACAACGCGGATAAGTTATATTTTAAGGCTTTAGCTTTCGCCTTGAATTTCGCCAATACCGTATTTTCAGCCACAAAATCTCCTTTGATCATTTTATCTAAAATAGGCTTGCGGCGGCGTCCCGTATACCGCGCGCCGAGGTATAGCGTTCAAAACAAACTATGTCCTTAGGTTATAAGGACATAGTTACGGTTTAGGCATCCTCTAGGGGAGTCGAACCCCTGTTGCCGGGATGAAAACCCGGTGTCCTAACCACTAGACGAAGAGGACAATGGTTAGATAATAATAAATATAACGAATTGATTATTGTACGTCAACAGTAAATTTCAGATTTTTAAAGATTTTTAGGAGAACTTTATGCAGGTATTACAAACGCCGCGAAAGCAGGAAGATCGAGGCGTCTTCAGTATTTTGGAGATTATAAACATTAGGACCGGTAAACGGACTGCTCTGCGGGAATTCGACGATACCGTGGAAGCCCCGAATTGGACCAAAGACGGGAAACATCTCATATACAACCGGAATGGGCGTATCTACCGTTATGAGCTTGCGACAGGAACCATTGCCGAAATCTACTCCGGCGTTGCTACCGCGTGTAACAATGACCACGTGCTTTCCCCAGACGGCGCGTCCATCGCGGTAAGTCATGCGGTCTTTGAAGACGGCTTGTCTCGGATTTATACCCTTCCGCTTATCGGCGGCGAGCCGACCCTAATCACTCCGATAGCTCCCAGCTATCTTCACGGGTGGTCCCCAGACGGCAAAAGGCTGGCATATTGCGCGGAACGAAACGGTCAGTACGATATTTATACCATTCCGGTCTTCGGCGGCAGAGAAACCCGGCTTACTAACGAGCCGGGACTCGACGACGGACCGGAGTATTCTCCTGATGGGCGGCATATCTGGTTTAACTCCACTCGTTCCGGCTTGATGCAACTTTGGCGCATGGAAGCCGACGGGTCCAACCCTACGCAGATGACTTTTGACGAGTCTAATAACTGGTTCGGTCATGTGTCTCCTGACGGTCGGCAGGTAGTCTTCATCGCTTACCAAAAAGGAGAGGTCCCGCCGGATAAACATCCGCCTAACAAGAATGTCCAGCTTCGGCTCATGTCAAGTACAGGCGGAGATTTTACGGTTGTGACGGAACTCTTCGGCGGGCAGGGAACGCTCAACGTCAATTCATGGTCTCCGGATAGCGATTCCTTTGCCTTTGTTTCCTATCGTTTGAAATCTGGACTGCGTTCTTAGAGCTTTGAGATAGCCCGAGGCTTGACCTCCGGCGGAATGGCGGATTGGTAGACGTAGCCTCCCAACCGCCGTTCCAGCTCGGCTTTGGCTTTTTCCGCAAGTTCGGGATGCTCAAGGATATCCACGCCGGCGGCGGCGATAGTTTTCGCCGCAAGGATAAGCCCCTTATGCCCAAGAGAAGTCCTGCCCTGAGATACAAGTTGCCAAGAATGTTCAGGCGTCGCCAAACCGTAGGAGGCGGTCACAATCTGCGCCGTAGGCGCCAGCCAGCTTACATCTCCCACGTCAGAAGAGCCGGGGTATATAGTATCTGGACCTTCATCGTAGAAGGGAATCACCAGATCGCATAGGCTCTTTCCCTCAAGTTTTCGGGTATACTCGGCTAACTCCTTCTCCCGATGCCCTAACAGCATACCCGCTTCTGAACCGGGCTTCTTCGGAGAGGTCTTCATCAGGGTTTCCGCAAAAGCCTGTTCTTCCGGCGTGTACTCAGGGAGTTTTTCGGCGAGGAGATTGTCGTACAACACCCGTCCTAAAACCTTGTTGGGAATCACGTTGGCGCAGGCTTTCACAAAGTCGATTTCGAGTTCGGTTTCGGTCATCATCGCCGCGCCTTGAGCGATCTTGTTTATCCGCCGGTAGATTTCCTCGACTTGATACATCTTAGGCGCCCGGATGAGATAGAGAACCTCTCCCCGCGGCTGGACAACATTAGGAGAAAAGCCCCCGGTATTAGTGATGGCGTAGTGAATCCGAGCTTCCTGAATCACGTGTTCCCGCAGAAACTGAACCCCTACATTCATCAGCTCCACCGCGTCCAGCGCGCTTCGTCCCAGATGAGGAGCCGCCGCGGCGTGAGCCGAAAGTCCCTTGAATTTGTAGAGAATCTGATAGTTCGCCAAGAGGCTCACGTCAAAAACTCCGTTTATCGCCATCGGATGCCAGCAAAAGGCTACGTCGAGTCCCTGAAAAACTCCTTCCCGAGCCATAAACGCCTTGCCTGATCCCCCTTCTTCTCCGGGACAGCCGAATAATTTCACCGTTCCCGGACGCTTAGTCGTCTTCAAATACTCCTTGAGCGCCAGCGCGGCTCCGAGAGAGCCTATACCCAAAAGGTTATGCCCGCACCCGTGACCGTTTTGGCAATCTCCGGAGGCAGGCTCTCTGGTTACGCTGTGAGCTTTCTGGCTCATCCCGGAAAGGGCGTCGTACTCCGCAAGGATGCCGATAACCGGCTTGCCCTGACCGTAGGTTGCGGCAAAGGCGGTTTCAATGGCTCCTGCCTTGTCCTGAATCTGAAAATCCGCTTTTTCCAGAATTTCCTTAAAAAGCGCGGCAGATCGGAATTCCTCAAAGGCGGTTTCCGCAAAATCCCAAACCTTGTCAGATGCGTCGGTCAGAGTCCCCTGAATCCGGTCGATGTATTCGGATACCTGTTTCTTCTGCATTTTTTCTCCCTACCTAATATGATAAACCACAAAGACTCATAATGGTAGTACATCTTACGATTTAGGGGCGGTAAGTAAAAGGCTTTTCCACTTCCAGAGGAGGGGTCCTTGCTTGATTCGTTCAGTTAGCGCAGTTTTTATCGCGAGAAACGGCTCATCGCCTAAAGCCTCGGCGATAAACCCGCCCCACCGGGAACGCTCCGGGTCAAACCACCCGGATAAGTCCCGCTCAG
>JAIRPH010000212.1 GCA_031257135.1 Spirochaetaceae bacterium | reverse complement strand
TCATACTTTCTGGATCACCACCAACATTTTAAAGTGGAGGTTTTTATGAAAACAAAATGTGAATCAAGGAGGGTCTTATGGCGTTACAGCCTAGTTTAGCGGACCGAAAAAAGTTGGACCGGATTATCTACATCAAGCGTTCATGGATGCTCTATCTGATGCTGGTACTTCCGATGGCGTTCTTTCTGGTTTTCCGGTATATCCCGATGACAAACATTGTAATCGCCTTTAAAGATTACAATATGTTCAGAGGAGTCTGGGATTCCCCCTGGTCAGGCGGAAAATGGTTCGCTCAGGCTTTTACCTCAAGGGATTTCGGCAACGCCCTGCGGAACACGCTGTGGCTGAATTTCCTTGATCTGCTGGTAGGCTTTCCTTCGCCTATAATTTTAGCAATCCTGCTGAATGAGCTGACCTTCAAAATGTACAAACGGGTCACCCAGACTATTGTCTACCTGCCTCACTTCCTGTCGTGGATTATCATCAGCGGCATCGCCACGAAACTGCTGGCTCCGGGCGGAGGCATCGTGAATATCGCCATCGCCAACTTAGGCGGAAAACCCATCGACTTCCTCATGGATAAAACGCTGTGGGTCGGAACCTATGTAGTGCTGGGAGTTTGGAAAGAAGTCGGCTGGGGTACGATTATCTACCTTGCGGCAATTACCGGCATCAACCCCGAAATCTACGAAGCCGCCGAAGTGGACGGCGCAAACCGCCTCGGCAAGATTTGGCACGTAACCCTGCCCGGTCTGCGCCCTACCATTGTGGTTCTCCTGATTATGAACGTAGGACGTATTTTAGGCAGTGAATTCGACCGCCCCTACACCTTAGGGAACAGCCTCGTTATTCAGGTGTCTGACGTAATCAGCACTATGGTGTACCGCGTCGGCATCCGGTCATTCCAGTTTTCCTATACCGCCGCGATTGGTCTCTTCCAGTCGGTGATTTACGTTATTTTCCTGCTTGCCGCTAACGGACTGGCGAAGAAATTCGGCGAGCGGGGCATCGCATAAGGAGCAACCTATGATTAAATCGCGATGGACGAAATTCGGAGATTGGGTTATCGTACTAATCTGTTTCGGGGTTATCTTGACCTGCATCCTGCCGATCCTGAATCTGCTGGCTCAGTCGTTAAGCTCGCCTTTGGCAATCGTAAACCGGAAGGTCGCGTTTCTGCCTGTCGAGACGACGTTGGAATCCTATCGGTATGTGTTCAAAGACCCGTCCTTTTCCCGTTCTATGGGATGGACGGCGATACTAACTGTGATCTGCACGCTGGTATCGCTGGCGATAACGATTTTGTGCGCGTATCCCCTCACCTATGACGGTTTGAAAGGGAAAGGGGTTTTCAACACGATTATCATCTTCACCATGTATTTCAGCGCGGGAACCATCCCAACCTACATCTGGATGAAAGACCTGAACCTGCTGAATAATCCGCTGGTGCTGATTATCCCGAACTGCTTATCGGTATTCAACATGATCATCCTGCGGAGCTTTTTCTACAGCGTGCCGATGGCTTTGCGGGAGTCCGCCGAACTTGACGGAGCGAATCCCTTTACGGTGCTGATTCATGTGTACCTGCCCTTGTCCGCGCCGGTATTAGCGACGCTGGCGTTGTTTTACGCGGTGGGACGCTGGAACGGGTTCTCCGACGCCTTGCTGTATCTGACGGTTCCTGATTTCCATCCGATTCAGCTTAAACTCTACAACATCATCAACAATCTTTCTTCGATAGAGGTAGCTACTCAAGAGGGCATCGCCGGCGGAGGCGCGCCGCAGGCAAGCGAAGGCATGAAAGCCGCGGCGGTTATGTTCGCCACCATTCCTATCGTGATAGTTTATCCGTGGCTTCAGCGGTACTTTATAGCCGGCGTCAGCGTAGGCGCCGTCAAAGGGTAATATATTTTGGAGGAATCTTATGAAAAAGAGGAATCTTATGAAAAAGAGGAATCTTATGAAAAATATGAAAAAAACGAAAAAAACGAAAAGACCAGCCCTTGCCTTAGCCGGATTGATCGGGCTTTCCCTGATCGCCTGCGGAGGCAAGTCGTCTTCCAGCTCCAGCGGAACGGCTTCCGGCGGGGCGTCGTCGGGCGGGAGCGCGAAGTCCGCGTCCATCACGGTAGAAGTTTTTGACCGCGGCACCGACGGCGGCAAATCAGACCCCACCAATAACGAGTGGACTAAATGGATCAAAGAAAAGGTAAAGAAAGATGAAAATATCGACGTTACCTTCGTCCGAGTCCCTCGGGGCGATGAAACCGCGGCTCTAAACAACCTGATGGCGGCCGGCAATCCGCCGGACGTATGCCTTACCTACTCTCAAGAGTTGATCGGCAACTACCGCGACCTCGGAGGCTTGCTGGACTTGTCCTCTTATATTGATTCGCTCCTGCCGGACTTGAAAAAATTTCTCGGACCTGATGTCGCCCTGCCGGGACGGGATATGATTCGGCGCAACCAAGACGTTGAAAGCGGCAAACTGTTTTCGATTCCCGCCCGCAGGATGAATACGGCTATGCTTAACCTCTTTATGCGTAAAGACTGGCTGGACAAGCTGTCCCTTCCGCTTCCTACCACTACCGAGGAGTTTTATAACGCTTTGACCGCGTTTAAAAACAACGCGGATCAGCTTCTGGGTTCCGATGCCAGAAACATGATTCCCTACAGCATGACTTCCGACGTCCGCTGGAACGCGGGAGCCATTCTCAACGCCTTTGTCGATCCCAAACTGGCTCCGAAGGAACGATGGATTAATACCGTCGTTGACCGGTATTTGACGGTTCCGGGCTACAAAGACGGTATTCGGTTTTTAAATAAACTGTATAACGAAGGGCTGATAGATAAAAATTTCCCCCTGTATAAATCTGAAGAAGAGCAGACGAATCTCATTAAAAGCGGATTTATCGGCTCCATGGGGCATAACTGGGATCAGATTTACCGGTCTGACGCCAAAATCCTCGCGGACTTGCAGAAAAACGTCCCGGGCGCGGACTTGGTCCCGATTGATGCGATCCGCAGTTCCGACGGAATTACTCACAAAGCCGCGTACGATCCGGCTGGAGTCAACTTCTTTATTCCCGCATCCTGCAAGAATCCCGAAGCCGCTCTGCGGTATATCAACTGGCTGGCTCGTTTTGAAAATTATCACTTCCTGCAAATCGGACCGGAAGGGGTCGTCCATGACATCGTAGACGGAATCCCGAAGCTCAAAGTCGCTTCAGGACTCTGGATTCAAAACAGCGCGCAAAATATCGACTATACAATTATGATGAACGGTCTCGATCTGGGAGACGAGGCGTTGAATGCGAAAGCCCTCGCAAACGCCTACCCATGGCCCACAGAGGTTATTGCTAACGCCTACACCGTCGCCATGACCAACGCGGCTCCGGGTCCGGTCGTTCCGGTGAGCCTCTCCGCCGCAGGTCCGGTAACGCAAACCTTGACGGATAAAGCAAGCAACGTAATTTCCACTTCCATCACCGCGAAGCCCGAAGACTTCGACCGCGTATGGGACGCAGGCGTCGCGGACTGGCTTTCCTCCGGGGCGCAGTCGGTCATCGACGAACGCAGAGCTAAGTATCCCGCCAATATGTAGTTTTCAAGGCGTCAGAAGGCTATTCTGACGTCCTTTTTGTTTTTCTAAATTTTTTAAAAAAGTAAAAATATCTTTATTTAAAGAGGAGAAAATAATGATTAAGGTAGCCATAGTCGGAACAGGGAATATT
>JAIRPH010000147.1 GCA_031257135.1 Spirochaetaceae bacterium | reverse complement strand
ATCTTTGTCCAAGATCATGCAATGGATTAAGAGCAACTTCGCCAAATGGTGGAATAAAAAGCACAATACCAAAGGACATTTGTGGGGAGAACGGTTCTTTTCACGGATAATCAAGGATGAGCGGGACTTTGAGCGGGTATCGGAGTATATCGACGAGAATCCGGTGAAAGCAAATCTGGTGAAAAAGCCGGAACACTGGCGGTTCGGTGGGCTGTTTCACCGACTGAGGCGGATTTTCGGGGTTATTGACCAAATGCTTGACACCGATGCGCTGTTTCCCGTAAGCTCAAGCCCGCCGCCGATATAGCGGTGTCAGACATAATCAAAAGAATAAGCGTATTGAAAAATATATCTATATTCTGTATGATGATGGCATGAACACTTTAAAAGGACAGTCATTACTTACGTGGCTGGACTATTCGGAAGCGGAGATTCGTTTTTTATTGGAATTATCCCTGCAAGTGAAAGCGGAAAAGCGCCGTGGCGAAAGGCATCAGCGTTTTTTAGGGAAGACTATTGCTCTGCTCTTTGAAAAACGTTCAACTCGAACCCGGTGCGCCTTTGAGACGGCTTTCGGCGAAGAGGGAGGACATCCGGTATTCCTCTCAACCGCGGATATTCAGCTTGGAGCGAAAGAATCTATTGAAGATACGGCGCGGGTCCTAGGCAGAATGTTCGACGCCATTCAGTTCCGAGGCTTTAAGCAGACTACTGTTGAAACTCTGGCGGCATATGCGGGAGTTCCCGTATACAATGGGCTTACTGACAGTTTTCATCCGACTCAAGCGTTGGCGGATATTCAGACCTTAGAAGAAAACTTCGGACCTGCTAAGGGAAAAAAGCTCTGTTTTATCGGCGATGGACGGAATAACGTCGCTCGATCATTGATGGTAATATCCTCAAAGCTGGGGGTACATTTTACGGTTATCACCCCAGAAAGTCTCGTGCCTGACACCGACTTAGTTAAAACCTGTACGGGTATTGCCGAAGAGTCAGGCGCGCGGATTCGGATTAGTCAGGACGTCAGCGAGGTTGAAGGCGCGGACGCGTTGTATACCGACGTTTGGGCGTCTATGGGTGAAGAGGCGCAGAAGGAAAAGCGGGTGCAGTTATTACGTCCTTATCAGGTTAATCAGGCATTGATGGATAGAACCGGCAGGAAAGATACGATTTTTCTTCACTGTCTGCCTGCCGTAAAGGGCGAAGAAGTTACCTCAGACGTAATTGACGGACCTCAAAGCCGCGCATGGGACGAGGCGGAGAATCGGAAGCACACGATTAAAGCCATTATGCTGGCGACGCTTTGAACGGGCGCGTTTGTGAGTATGCCTAAAATATGAAAGGGCTGGTAGTTCGAGGTTCTTGGAATCTGTTTACGGTAAAACCTGACGCGGGAGAATCGGTACAAAGCGAGATAGTATGCCGCATCAAAGGCAAGGTTCTGAAAGGACTTGAAGGATACTATAATCCGTTAGCCCCGGGAGATCGGGTTAGTTTCGAGCTTGATCCCAAAAACCGCGCCCAGGGGCTGATTTTAGGCATGGAGAAACGGCGGAATGTGTTTAGTCGGCTTAATCGTCTGCAAAAGGGAATTGGCCCTCATAAATCCGCGGCAATACAGGTTCTCGCGGCGAATGTCGATCTTCTTCTCTTCGTTACGACTCCGGTATCGCCTCCTTTTAGACCTCGGTTTCTTGATCGGCTTCTTATTCAGGCGGAGATTGCGGATATTCCGCCCTTGATTGTCTGCAACAAAAGCGACCTTTCCGAGGCTAATCCTGATGTGGAAGAGCGGCTTTCCGATTTTATCCGCATTGGGTATCCGGCGGTTAAGGTTTCAGCGTTCACCGGAGAGGGGATGCCTGCCCTGCGGAGTCTGCTGGAAAACCGTTTTTCAGTATTGCTTGGACAATCCGGCGTAGGGAAGTCGAGTCTCATCAAGTCGCTGGCGCCGGATATGGACATCCGCGTGGGAAGGCTTAACGAAAAGTATGACCGAGGGAATCACACTACCGCTATGGCGGCGATGCTGGAAATCTCCGGTTCCGAGGGGCGCATCATTGACACCCCCGGAATCAGGCGGTTCGTGCCGGCGGGAGTTGCGCCCCAAGATATAATCCTCTATATGCGGGAATTCGCGCCTCTTCTTGGGATGTGTACTTATGGGCGTTCCTGTTCTCATCGTTCTGAGCCGGGATGTAAAATCATGGAAGCAGTCGCCGCCGGGGTAATCCACGAAGACCGGTACGAGAGTTTCTTACGGATTCAGGATGAACTGCGGGAAGAACAAGCATGGTAAGTCCGGCATAGGCTGGCTGGAAACGCCGGGGCGGATTCCGTACCGCGCTCAAACTTTCTCGTATAGTTGCGGCGCAATTCGCTGTATTGACCAAGACTGATATTCAGGCTAAAATATAAAATATGTACAAAATCGTTATGATTGTGGTATTCCTTGGTTTTGGATACCATGCTTATACTGATACTTGGGTTGAAGCGACCAAAAACGACCTGAATGGTACTTGGGAAGGCTCTGTAAACGAGCCGATTCCTGCGGATCCGGGAAGACTTCGTCCGCAATCTTCGATAGCCGTGACCATGCGGGTTACTTACAAAGCTCCTGCGCAGAGTATAACCTTAACCGTGAGGGCTGATATGAAACAATTCGTTACCGATCTTTCCGCTATGCAGACTATGAAAGACAGAGGATTTACCAAAGAGTGGATATGGGAAGCGTTAAGCCGGGAATTTACCGGATCAAACTTCTCGGTTGGCGCGTATAATGTAACCGCCGACATATCCAGCTCTATTGATACTTTTATGGCTCCTGATTCAAGTACGATTTTCATAGATAAGCCTAAGAAAAAACTGAAAATAATGTTTCATAGCCCTATGACCTTTGGGCTTGGAGACTATGGTTTTACGGAGATAATCCTAGCCAAGCAGTAAAAGCCTATTCGATTTTTTTATAAGAACGGCAATTAAAGAGGCAACGCGATATCTCATCCCTTCTGTAAAGAATCACTCCGCTAGATTTTATCGTTGAGGATGATACGGCATGAGGCGCGGTTCAACCCGTGGCGTCCGTCTTTCAACATACAGCGCAGAAATAAAAACGCTGAACCGGCATAAAAATTTTCTGGCATTGAAGCAAATGAAGCGGTTGGTGCCTTATTAAAGACAGAACACCATTTATTTCTAAACCAATGGAGGTTGTTATGTCAATGAAGTATCCGAGTACATCGGTATGCTGTGCCAGCGCTTTGCGGCGTTTCGGGCTTTTGGGGTTTGCGTTTATATGCGCTACCTTCTTGAGCGTCACTATTCTGTCCCTTGCCGGTTGCGATGATCCGTCCAATACAGACAGTCCTGCTAAACCGGAAAATCCGGTTACTCCGGAGAAGCCGGAAAACAAACCGAATACTCCTGCTACACCAGAGAACCCTGCTACGCCGGAGAAACCCGCTAAACCGGAAACTCCCGCTACGCCGAATACTCCTGCTACACCAGAGAAACCTGTTACGCCGGAGAAACCCACTACACCCGAAACCCCTGTTACACCAGAGAACCCTGTTACGCCGGAAACTCCCGCTAAACCCGAAACTCCCGTTACGCCGGAGAAACCTACTACGCCCGAAACCCCCGCTAAACCGGAAACCCCTGCTACGCCGGAAACCCCCGCTACGCCGGAGAAACCCGCTAAACCCGAAACTCCCGTTACGCCGGAGAAACCCACTACGCCGGAAACCCCTGCTACGCCCGAAACCCCTGTTACGCCGGAGAAACCTGTTACGCCGGAGAAACCCAATCAGGTAGAGGTTACCGGTGTGGAAGCCCTCAAGTCCTATCTGTCCGGGATGCCGGAAAATACCGAAACTACTCCTTATCATATAACGGTACGCGGCGTAGACCTTTCGAGTACCGAAACAGGAGATACGCTTAAATCTCTCTATGCGGTATTAAACCGCTATGCGGCTCTCGATCTCAGCGGCTGTACGGGCAATACAATTCCCAGCATTACCGGAAAAGCAGGCGCCAATAAACCGTATATTACGGCAATTATCCTACCCGAAACCGTAACCGTCCTTGAAAAAAAGGCGTTTTTCGGCTACGCCGCTTTGACGTCAGTAAAGATGCCTAAAGTCAAAATCATAGCCCCGGAAGCCTTCGATTCTCTGGCAAAACTCCAATCCGTCGATATGCCTGAAGTAGAATCTATCGAAGTCGGTACAGCCGGCAACGGCGCATTTTATAAGTGTACTGCTCTGACCTCAGTATCTCTACCCAAGGCAACTGCTATAGGCGATTACGCTTTCAGCGGCTGTACTTCTTTGTCCAGCGCATCTCTTCCGAAAGCGGAATCAATTGGGGACTCTGCTTTTAGTGCTTGCGAACAGCTTAGTGAAATTTCCTTTCCTAACGCGGTTTCTATAGGTAATCGGGCATTTTACGGCTGTAAACTCCTCGCTTCGGTTACAGCGCCTAAAGTTACTTCCATAGGCAGTCAGGCGTTTCAAAACTGCGGACTTACAACCATAACCTTAGGGGCTACGCCGCCGGCAATAGAAAACAATACGTTCACAAACAGTAAGCCTCCTAAATTCTTTGTTCCTGTAGGCGCGCTTGAGGCTTACAAGAACTCGAATGTATGGTCAAACCTAAAAGATAAAATTACGGCTATCTAATCTACAGCAAGAAGAAGAAGGGAACCGGAGGACATCGCAGGTTCCCTTCTTAATTTTACCTCCAATGCGGTGTCTTCCAATACTTTCCGAACAGAACAGTGAACATATAATCGGCGTACATTGAAGCGGCGACGGTGTTTAGAAATCTGTATAGCCTTGTTCAATAATCCTCTTTTCACCGCAAGTCCTCCACGTTCCGGGCTTTTTTCCCAGCCGGCGGGCGGCATCGTCATCAGCCTCGCCGAATTGGTCTTTGTTTTTTAAGTGTCAGACACTTTTAAAAAAGTGTCTGACACCTGAGGTAAAAATCTGATGCTCTGGTGTCAGACATCTTTGGTTTGGCGTTTTCCGGCGGGTTGACAGGGTATATTTTTAGGAGTATGTTATGAAGAGGTGTATTAATATGGATGATTTGAAGCGGCAGATAAAGGAACTGATAATAAGCGCGTTGGAGCTTGAGGATATAACGCCGGGGGACATAATAGATTCGGATCCGATTTTTGGGGGCGGGTTAGGGCTTGATTCGATTGACGCCTTAGAGCTGGGGGTTGCCCTGAAGAAGCGGTTTGGGGTGAAATTTTCTTCTGATTCAGAGGATACTAAAAGGCATTTCGCTTCGGTGGATGCCTTGGCGGCGTACATTGCCCAAGCGCATCCTGCTTGAGCAATGAAGGTCCTCTTGTGGACTGCGGCGGGGACGCCGATACGCTTGTTGCGCTGTCTCTTTTTGAAGCGGTGTCCGGTTTCGAGCAAGGGCGCATTTTTTTCGTTTTTAACGGAATTACGGCGTTTTATACGATGTATTTCGTTCCTCCCGCGATCTGGTCTATTTATAACGGCGGAATTTCATATATACTCATAGCAACGCTGTTTATTGGAGAGTTGATAGTACGAAACATGACGGATAAAAAAATGCCCAAAGCGGTTCCGCTGTCCCGGATTACGGAAACCGCCCATCCCCCTGAGACGCCGGTCTGCTACGAGGGGATATACGCTGACCGGGAATATCGAACGTGGCGGGATTTTCTTGAGGATACCGGGAGGTTTCGCCGGATAATCGGGGGGGGGGGGGGCAATCTAACCGATGGCTTCTTTACTGCGAGGACTGCTGGTATTTTCTCACGGCTTTTACGGCTCTGCTTCAGTGCGGGAAGCAGGTTTTGCTGACCGGGAATACTGCGCCGGACTATCTCAGCGAGATTCGGGAGAGCGGAGAAAGACTTACTATTCTCACGGATCAGGATATTCCTGATGCTCTGCATATACCTTCGCTGATTTCCGGGACGCCTGTTGACAGCGATGCTGTTCCCCGGATTGATCCGGAGGAAACGAGTATTATTCTGTATACTTCCGGCACTACCGGAAAGCCCAAAGCGGTTTTTCAGCGTCTCGCCGAGTTTGAAACGGACAACCGGTTTATTCTCTCGAAGTGGGGAGATGAAATTACCGCCCGCAAGGTATGTTCCACGGTGAGTCAGCATCACATTTACGGATTGCTGTTTTCGATTCTGCTTCCGTTTACCGCGGGCGTTCCGTTCAGGCGGCGGCGGATTCGTCATCCTGAAGAGCTTGAGCGTTTCGCGGGCGATTCGTATCTGCTGATTACGGTTCCCGCGTTTCTGAAGCGGGCTGTTGAAATTAAGCCTGAATGTCGGCTGGAGTCGCCCTGGATTTTTACCTCCGGAGGCGCGCTCGCCCCTGAAACCGCGGAAGAGACAGAAAAAGCGTTCGGTTTTTATCCATGGGAAATATACGGCAGTACCGAAACCAGCGGCATCGCGTATCGGCAGTCGAAAAACGGCCTTGCATGGACGCCTTTTGACAACGCCGAGATCAGGATAAACGATGAGGGACGGTTAGTCGTCCGGTCGCCGTATATAAAAGACCCTGCCGGTTTTGTCACCGGCGACGAGGCGGAGATCCTTGGGGACGGACGGTTTCTGCTGAAGGGACGAGCCGACGGGGTAGTTAAGATCGAGGAGAAGCGCGTTTCGCTGGCTGAAGTAGAGCGGAGGCTTTTGCAGTCCGGGCTTGTTTCTGATGCCGCGGCGGTTGCGCTTGAAGACCGGCGGCAGTATCTCGGCGCCGCGGTTGTTTTAAACGACGCCGGGAAGAAACGCTTTGCCGGGCTTGAAAAGCGCGAGATAAACCAGTATTTCAGCGGGCATCTGCGGAGGTTTTTCGAGGGCATATTTATCCCTAAGAAGTGGCGTTTTACGGAAGCTCTTCCGGCTGACGCTCAGGGGAAGAAGTCCTATCTTGGGATCAAGGCGTTATTTACGGCTGACGCTGTGCGGGACATATCTGACATTACTCTGCTTGATCGGAGCGATGCTACTGCTGTTTTGGAGATATATCTGCCTGAAACGAGCGAGTATTTTGACGGGCATTTTCCTGAGCGTAAGATACTTCCCGGAGTGGCTCAGGTTGAGCTTGCGGTACGGCTTTGCGATAGGTATTTCGGCGCGGGGCTTGGCGTGGCGAAAGCGAAGCGGATCAAGTTTTCCCGCAGTATTGGTCCGAATACGTTGGTACGTCTTGAACTTGAGTATAACGCCGGTTCTATGGCGTTTAAGATGACCAGTCCTGACGGGAAGACAGTTTATTCTTCCGGGACGTGCGTCTTCAGCGGCGGTTTCTGATAGTTTTACTGTTTTAAGCGCGCTTCTGCGCTTGAAATCTTTGTAGCGGGAAATATGGCGTATCTGCTTTGCGTCTTGCGATATGTCCGCTTTATCTGACGCAAATAGCCGGGTATCAAGTATACGGAATGTTTGTAGCATTAGGTTTTATGATTTTAGATACTGAGCGTATACGGTTTTCCGAGGGCTACGGCGCCGCCGATAGAAACTGTACAGACGCCGCCGTTTCGCTTAGTCACCGCTACTTCGATAGTTCCGCCGGGTTGAGCTATATTAGCGTAAGCCGTTCCCTCATAGAGATTTTCGTGAAGCCATATTCCTAAAGCCGCGGAACCTGAACCGCAACTCGATTCAAAAATCAGAGAATCCGTAGCGTACACATATACTCCGGGAATCATAAACCCCTTTGCCTGATCGTAGAACATCACTCCTAGGGCTTGGGGTGGATAGTTTTTCTGTTCGATTAACCGCTTAATCGCAAAGAAGTTTTTTTTATCCGGCGGAATATCCGGAGCGATTACATGAACGATACCGTTGAAACAGTATATCGGCGCAGGCTGTCCCTGAAAATAAAGTATATCTTTGGACAGCGGTTTAGGAATCCTCACTTCCGCGGTTCCTTCTTCAACATGAACACGCGCCGACAGAGGCTCTTTCATGCCGCTGATTTCGATGATGACTTCAGCTTTCCCGGAAAGCCCGGTTTTGCGGGCTACAAAAAGTCCGAAACTCCGGGCGGCGTTGCCGCAAAACTCTCCGCCCATCATCTCAAGGCGCCACAAGCCCTGAGGCGACCGCGGAGGCATAACAAAGCCTACCTGTTCGGCTTTCAGCGAAGCCTCGGCGAGAAGCCGTCTCGCCGCTTCTTCTCTGTTTTCAACCGGAGTAAGTACCAATATAGTAATGTTTTTTGCCGGGTCTGCGACCGCTATTTCATAAGTCATAATAGTTTATCTATCTCTTTCACGCAGTAATTCCGAACCGCCTCGAACAGCTCTTCGTTATGCAGGCGCGGATTACGCCGCTTAATCGCGGCTGAAGCAGGAAGTAGCGTAGTAAAAATGAGATTGTCCTGACGATTGAGCGTTCTCCGGTACGACCACGCTCTGCCCTGCATAGCCGGAAGCCCCCGGATTTTCTCCCGGTAATCGCTGAGAAAATCCTCCGCGCTCATCGAAGAACTGCCGGGCGCAAAAAGCCAGATCGTATTAGGATTATCCGCCCGGTTCGGTCTGACCTTCAAAACCGCGCCCATGCCCTTAACCGGTATAACCGCCGTCCGCAGAGAAGCGGTTTTCTCTTCAAGCAGGGCGCGGTACTGCGTCAAAGTAGGCGTCTCGTAGTACCATGCATCCCCCCGGTCAACGCGGTTCAAAACGGGGCTTCTGAAAAGAAACGCTGAAAAAAGAGACTCCAGCGTGGAAAGCCGATGCTGGCGAACCTCAAAATAAGGATAAATATAGGTTCCCCGGCTATAGGTTCGGCCAAGAGGATAAGAAAAATCCGCGCCGTATAATTCCACGTGCTCCGCTCCCAGCATATCCGCCAGCGAAAGCGCCGCGTAGGTAACGTTGCCCCCGGAAGTGTCCACCAGCGGCAGAGGACGCCAATGCCGGGAAATATACTGCGTAAAGGGATGCCCTCCGCCGAAGAAACGGGGATGCCTTGAACGAGACGCCACCAGCGGCGGACTGGCTAAGTCTAAGTAGAGCGGTATGTGATCAGGAAGCCCCGCCATAAAATGATAATAGCTGATATGTTGGCAATCAATGGAAACCACCGCGTCAGGCTCAATCCCGGCGTGAAGCAGGCTGGGAAGACTGGTGTCAGTAGCGATGAGAAACAGGTCTCGCCGTTTTTGAGCGAGCTGAGGAAGCTGAATGTCCAGCGACGGTCCCGCCGCGCTGATAGCCGCCCGCCGAATAGTAGGAATCGGACCGTCCTGCTCCTCAGCCCGAATCAGGTTCCGCAGGATGTTGGAAAACCATCGGGTGCCGAAATAGGCTTGCACCGAATAATCCCCGGAAATCTTAGCGATTGCCCCGTTCACCGCAGAGCCGGCTTCCCCGAATTGAGCCTGCCCAAAATCAACCCGAATCCGCAGAGGAATAACCCGAATCCCGCCGGATACAACCGGCTGATACTGATCAAGAATATACCGCTCAATGGTTTCCGCCGAAGGATCAACCAAAATATGAAACCGAGGGTCCGTAAAAAGCCGGCGATAGGACTTGGAACCAAGTAATTCAACGACGCCGCGGAGATCGTAGTCGATAACCAGAACGTGCTGTACCTCCTCTCGTTCCAACGCCGCAGTAACCGAAAAACCTCCGCCGAGACCGAAAAAAATAAGAAACCCCTCGTCCCCGGCGGCTCCGATTACACGATCCCCTTCCCGAACCGGGTCTACCAGCGAATGAAGCGGATGAGACCCGCCTTTCGGATCAACCCAAGCCGGCACGATTTCCCCTGACCGAGACTCAAGAAACAGATACCGATTCCCCTCAGCCTTTGCTCTGGAAAGCCGAGTGCAAAGCGCAGGGTCCCTATCGGACAGGTCTAACAGATTTTGATCGAAATAACGCTGTTTATCCATGATACGAATTCCCAGTATAGGCTTTGGCGATATGCTCAATCGTATTACAAAGGTCCTCTACGGTAGTATCCTCCTTATCGTTGTCGGGAAACAGAAGCGGACCCAATTCCCGCCGGATCGCCTCTGATGTCCGCGGATCGATTAACGCCCGAATCAGCGTATCCGCCCCCTGTTGAACAAGAGGCATCTCCGAGGAAAGCCGCTGAATCCCAAAGCTGGGATTCGGTACCGCCTTCTTCCAATCCGCCGCGTCCCAGGGCTTGAGACTGCTGAAAACCGGATGATTCTCCCCTAATGAGTAAAGCCGTTGGGGATAAGCGGTCAACTGCCGGGCGAACCAGTCGGCGTAGATATTGTAGCTTCCTCCGGTCAGGATGCCGAAAGAGCGGGTAAAGGTTTGAGCGTACACCGGATTAAACCGGGAAGCCTTCGCTTCAAGGATGCCCTCGAAACTGTAGGGGCGTGCATGGGTGCGTATATCCCGATGCGAAAGGTCCATGCCGGCAATAAAAACATTTCCCGCGGTTAAGCTGAAGGCTAAATCCAGAGCCGAGGCGGTTACGGTTCCCCGCTGGACTAGACTGATATACGGGAGATTAAGCTCCTTGAGGATCAGCCTTTGCCAAAGGCTCCCATCGCTGATGAGGAGCAACGGCGTATCTCCGGCTTGCGAAGGCAACGCGCTGAAAAGGCTCACCGCAAGCCCGAAGGGACGGTCCGCTCCGCGGAGACCCTCGTAAAGGTGAAGAAGCGCCCACCCGCCGCCGTCAGTAGCGATCACAAGGTCTGGAACCAATCCTCTTTCCCGGAATGCCATCGCCCCGGAGGATACGCCCAAAATCAAAAGGGGTACGCGGGTTTTCAAGCCTTTGATGAGCGGTATTGCCTCTTCAAGGCTCGGTCCCGCGCCTGCAACGATACACGGCGCAGGCGTGAGCGGACCGGCTTGATAGATAACCGTTCTCAACGCGCCGAGAATCCTGAAAAAATTCTTGAACCACCGCAGTCCGAACGTACGGGTAGTCCGTTTATTCGCGTCCAGCCGTTTAATAACCGCTACGGTTTCCGCCATGAGCCGGCGATAGGCTTCGCCGTACAGGGCTAAGGCAGGACGCCATTCAATAATACGGATCGCCGAGGCTTCAATATCAGGGATTTCCTGTTCTAAAAAGCGTTCCAAAGATACGCCGCAGGCGGGTTCCCAGACCGCCGGCGGAATCTTCAGGTTTGGGGTATCCGGGGATTCTTGGGCTTCCGCGTGAATCACGATGATTTTAGCTTCAGGAAACTTTCGCGCCAACAGGGGAATCATATACCCTCTGCCCGGTTCCATAAGAATGAGAAAACGCGGAACCTCTCGAAAAACAAGGGCGTTAACATATTTTTCCGCTTCTCCTGCCGGGTTGTAACGCGAGTGGAGAGCAAAGGCGCGCTCGCTGTGGATCATAGCCGCCTTGCTTCCAGAGCGCCGAGACGCTGGGAAATCAGCGCATCCCGGATATCCGCCACCAGCCGTACCAAAAGCCGCGGATTGAAACCGGAGCCGCCGATTACCAGTAAAATCGTCCGGTACGGTTCCTCCTCGTCAAGGGGAAATATCCAAATGCGCCCATCGGCCGGCTTGAGGAAAAAAAGCTCAGAAGATTCAAGGCGATAGTAGCTTCTTCTGAAGAATCGAAAATTTCCGTTTTCTGTCTGAGGACGCAGGCGTTCCAGGGGCAGGCTTATCCGTTCAATCCCGAATCCGATTGCGGCGTAGCTGACGTACTGCTCTTCCTTGAGGGACAGACAGGCTCCTTTCTGAAACGAAGCGTAGCCTTTAAGCAGATTCAACGCCATATAGCCGTTTTTTTGCGTAAGCTGAAGGATACGGTCTCTGACCGCCTGCCCCGCGGAATCCAGTTGAGGAATACTTTTTGAAACGGCTTTATGCAACAGTCCCATCAGTCAAGTCCTAATTCATTAAAGAGTTTTTTATAGACATCAAAGTGTTTGGATTCAGCGAATTCTCCGATTTTATCATCCGGCAGGGCGTCCAAAAACTGATCCATATAAACAAGGACTGCTTTCAATTGCTCCCTCATGGTAAGGTTATTTTCGGCGGTAGGTTTTTTTTTTATCGGTTTCAGAAGACGCGCGGGTTTGCTCGTCCTGATCGAAAATTTCTTCTATTACGGGAAGTTTTTCTGAAAATTCCAGCAGAATATTTCGTTCCAGCCTGTCTAATTCTTCGTCGGAAATATCTACGTTATCGGCGAAGATAACGTCTTTGATGTCCAGCGCGGATTCTCCAAAAACCTCTTCCCCGGAGGGACCGAGATCGTCTTCTAAGGTGTCTTCAAAATATTCTTCAGATTCAGGATCAAAATCTATCTCTTCAAAAAGGTCTTCAGATTCCTCTGATTCTTCCTGAGTGAGGTCTATCGGAATATCCCGAATCGACCCGGTTTCTATAAAGAGATCGTCCATTGCGAAGTCTCCGGCTTTACTGGCGGCTTTAGGCGGGGGAATTTCTTCAACGGCGGCGGCCTCTTGGACCGGTTCCGGTACGCTCTGAGACTCTTCCGGGGGCAAGGGCTTATCGCCGTTTTCCCTAAGCCACTGTAAATCCTCCTCTCTATCCAGTTCCGCCGAAACCGGCGGCATCGAGGAGACGTCTCCGCCGCTGAAGATGCCGTCAAGCTCATCTCCAGCAAGTACAATTTTTTCAGGACTCTCCTGCGGAACCGCCTGAACCGGCAGATTGTCTCGGACTAAGGCTTTAAATTCAGCTAGTTCATTCTTTATCGAGGATAATTCTTCAAGAATATTCGTTAATAACGTAACAGAAGCGTTTGAGATAGGAAACCACGAAAAAGCGGTCTCCTGCTTAGAGGCTGACGGTTTTTCAGCGACCGCAGGGGCAGGTTCTTCCGCGTCTTCATCAGTATCCGCTGATGGTTCCATATTTTCTATATCGTCAAATATATCGCTTTCCGGCGTTTTTTCTTGAGATTTTTCTTGAAAAGAAGCCTCTTGCTCTGGCGGCGGAGGGATTTGAGGATCGCTTTTTACCCATACCCCGTATCTATCAAGTTCTCTCGCGGACTCAAGAGTACCGCCGCTGTCATTTTTTTCCATGCGCTTGAACCACTCCCACTCTGTTTATATCGGTTATTATCATAAAATCTTGAGGGATTAGGCGGATATTCAGCCTTTATACCATGCTATCGCTCCGTAGCCTACGAAGTCCTCTGGGACGCCTTTGCCGCTGTAGACGTCCGCGCTGACGCCGTAGACCAGAAGCTCGCCTTTGTCCGCGCCCCGGGCTTGAGCGAAACCGAGAGCCCCCAAAACCGCCCCCGCCGAACAAGCCGAGCGGTCCTGTTCAGCCCGTTGCAGTATGGTTTCCGGGACCCCTTCAAGGACGGCTTGAATGAAGGCTCTATCGTTGACGTTCCGCATCCACTCGAGGGCCCGTTTGCCCGATCCTTGGGGAGTAAAGCCGTAACTTTCGCCGTAATGGGTCAGATCGGTAGAGCCGAGTACCACGATTTTACGTTCAAGCCATTCCGCGATGCGGTTAATAGCTTTCCCAGCCTCAAAAGAAGCCGCTTCCGCCGGAAGCCTGAAAGGAAGTATGCGGGCTTTAGGGAAAAAGTACGCGACTATCGGGAGCAAAATCTCGACGGTATTATCCTGATACCGGTCTGCGTCGGTATGCTGAGGAAACACATAGCCGGCTAACTCTTTTTGCAGAACATCCCGGAATTCCCGGTCAATCTCAAGAGGACCCAGAGGCGTCGCGACGCCGTCTTCCTCAAAAAAGAGGGGAGACATTCCAGACCCAAGATGCCCTCCGATAACGGCGACGGTTTCCGCTTCGGCGTCAAGGGCGGCGACGGAAGCTCCTGCAATCCTGCCTGAATAGAACCAGCCCGCGTGAGGAGCCACCGCGGCCGCCGCGGACCGGCGACCGCTTTGCGGAAGGGTATCCAAGAAATCACGAGCCAACGCTTCCTGAAGGGGATACCAGCCTCCGGGAAGGCATCTTTTCCGTAAAGTCATAGGGACATCCTAGCATGATAATAAAAAAACGTATATACTATTTTTATGCGCCGAAATCAATCGTATAACGCTTCTTTATCTGAAGATATAGCTTCTGCGCCGAAATCAGCTACCATTTCGTTCATATCTGGTATCGTCGCGGGCGTCTGTATCGTTGTGTACCTGGGTTCAATGGTGCTTGCAGGAATCCAGATTTATACCGGCATCATCGAGCGCCGCGCGTTGGCGGCGAAAGAATTTTCCGCTCTGGTGGACCTTCCTTCCGCTATATGGCTTACTGACCCGGAATCTTTTATTACCAATGTGATTATCAAGTCCGCGGCGTTGCAGGGAGTGATTATTTCCGGGGCGAACCGAAACTATGGGTTTGAACGGAATCAGGGGACCGCCATCGTCTGGAACGGAGATACTCCCCGGTTTAAGCCGCGGTTCGGCTTGTCGAAGAAGCCCCTGATCAAACAGGTTGAGATGCATGATGAAAATCAGCGCGTCCATTGGCTGACCTTCAGCGCGGTCTATAACTATATCAGCGACGATTTGCTGATTACCATTTTGAAGCGGACCCTTTTGGTCGTGTTAGTCACCCTCTGTTTGGCTTTATTCGCCTTGATATTTCAGTTCATTCTGGCTAATCCTAGCGCGTTGGGCGGCGCGGTCAAGGCTGACTACTCCTCGGATAACGGCGAAGAGGATGATTCGGTCACTCGGATAACGCCTCCGCCGCCAGCTCCGGAACCGCCTCCGCCGCCGGAAAGGGCTAAAGACATAGTTCGGAATTATATCGGACAGGAACCGCAGACCTCAGAACGGCTTGCGTCGGAATTGAAGCGGTGTACTTCTTTCGGTCAAGACCTCGTATTCATGATTATTGAAATGCAGGAATCTGAACAAACCGAAGGCAAGGGGTACCGCCTGCTTGAAGAGGAAGCGATTAAATTCTTCCTCCGCCGGGACCTCATCTTTGAACAGGGCGGACAGAAAATTGCGGTGATTCTCCCCAGCATCGATCTTGACCAGGGCTTCGCCAAATCGGAAAAGTTCCAGAACCGCCTGCAATCCAAATACGCCGAAGCCTTCGAGCAAACCGCCGAAATGTATATCGGTTTGAGTTCAAGGGCGGACCGGACGATTGACGCGGAACGGCTCATCTTTGAAGCCTCCGGCGCGCTGAAAAAGGCGTGGGAAGACCCGTCGTCTCCCATCGTCGCCTTCAGAAGCGATCCGGAAAAATACAAAGCCTTTATTGACGCGCAAAATAAGAGCCGTTCCTGAAAAGCCGATTCACGGTCCACTCCGCAAGAACGTACTTGAACGAAGAGCCTTCGACTTCGGCGTTGCGCTGATTCGATTCCGTGAGCGAACCGATCCGAACAGCGCGAGTCTGTCCGTTCCCCAGCTCCAGCAGAAGACTGCCTGCCCTATCTCCGATACGCGTATCCTCAAGAAAATCCGCTCCCTCAGCCTCCAGTATGGACCGGATGTACGATTCCACCCGCTGAGTATCAGCCTCCGGTACGCCGGTTACGGTCCAGCCTCCGTCCTGACGGGCGAAAACCAATGGCGCAGGAGCAGGCTCTTCCTCAGAAGGCGGCGCGTACACGGTCAGCCGCTGAACCGATTCGGCTTGCAGGGATTCCGGGAAAAGCCTGAGATCAAACCACGCCGTAGGCGAGCCGTCGATGTAAGCGGATATCTTGTCTTCCCCGGACCGAACCTCGGTTCCGCCGCTTGAGCGAAGATATATCTCCCGTCCGGCGCCGTCAGTACCGCCTATAAGCAAGTCCAGCAGAGGATGCTCGGAAAGCCCTCCCCGAATAACCGCCCGGGAAGCCTTTCCCTCAGCAAGCCCGAACCGCTCAAACGAAGCCGCCGAAGTCCCTCGAACCGGATACCGCCCCTTTGCCGTGAGAATGTTCAGAAAATCATTGATCCGCATCTGTTTCGCCGGATATTCGGTATTGTTTCGGGACGAAAACCAGACGCCCTCTTTCCGCACCAGAGTCACTGCGCCCTCAGCCCCGGATAATTCTATGCGGTCCGCCTGATCCGCCTGTTTTTTTTCAAGCCACGTAAACGAAGCGTTCCGGGCGTTTACGGTTTCGGGGTCAAAAAGCAAAGCCGCGCCGTATATCGCCGCCAAAACGCCGACAACTCCCGAAAGAATTCTAATATATCTGTCATATCGGTTCATATTTTTTCCTCGTATATTTTTTTCGCCCGGTTCCGCCGTTTCCAAGCCGCGAAGAGACCCCCGGCGATCACGAATATCGGCATCGCCAGCACGTTAAAACTCCGGGCGAAAAGCATCGCTTGAGCGCGCTTCCGGGGATCGACAATTTTATCGAGCTGACCCAGCCCCTGCCGGTTGCGGATAGCCACAATATCATCGTCGTTACTGAGCCAGTCCGCGGCGGCCGCCAGAAAATCGAGGTCCCGAATCGACGAAGTATACTCATA
>JAIRPH010000026.1 GCA_031257135.1 Spirochaetaceae bacterium | reverse complement strand
GCTTTCCGGCTTTTTCCGAGAAGCAGTTCCTCTTTCATCCGTTCAAAAACGATAACGTTCGCGTCCACCGCCATCCCGATAGTCAGGATAAACCCGGCGATGCTCGGCAGAGTGAGGGTGAAGTTAAAGGCCGAAAGGATGCTGAACATGAAGTAAATATTCAATACTTGGGCTATCACGGCGTTAATGCCCGCGCCTTTGTAGTAGATGAGCATGAAAAGCATTACCGCCAGCAAACCTCCGAGGAGAGCGTAGAGTCCCCGGCGGATGGTATCCGCTCCCATAGACGGTCCTATGCTCTGCTGATTGATCACTTCCAGTTCCACCGGCAGAGCCGCGGTCCGCAAGGTAAGGGCGATATTCTCGGCTTCCTCCGCGCCGAACCCGGTAAGCCGCACCGACTCCCGGATGCCCGCCTGAATCGTCGCCTGAGACTTGACTTTATCGTCCAGCACAATCGCGAGGGGTCTGCCCACATTCGCGGAAGTGAGTTTATAGAAAATATCCCCTCCTTCCGTATCGAGCAGGAACGTAACTTCCGGTTTGCCATCCAGATTATTCCGCTCAACCAAGGCGTTTTTGATGTGGTTTCCGTCAAGACCCACTTCCTTTTTGATAGCGGTATACCCGGTGAACTCGTCCAGCCCGTACCGGTCCTTAGTGTAGACCCCTAGAATCCTGACGTCCGCGGGAACAATCGTCGGGTCCAAGAGATTGCCGTCGGCGTCAAAAGTCGTAGACGGATGCGAAGCGTAATAGAGATTAAAGGACTGCGCCGCTTCCTGATCCACCATGTGGAAGGTGAGGCTTCCTTTGCCCATGATAATCGAATTGATTCGTTCCGGGTCCGGGGTTCCCGGAATCTCAAGGTAAATCTGATCCGCGCCTTTCCGCCGGATAACCGGCTCGGTTAAGCCGAACCGGTCGATTCGGCTGTTGAGGATTTCCAACGCCCGGTTTACCGCGTCCTCTTTATCAGCGTCGGACAAGTCATGCCCCACCCGTTCTTTGAGGGCGTTCATATCAATTTGGAGGACGATACTGAGACCCCCCGAGAGGTCGAGTCCAAGCTGGACCGCATTTTTTTGCAAGGTTTTGAGCTTAAAAATACGCTCGCGGTAGTTAGTTTCTATCGCTTCTGTCGCTTCCCGCTGACCGGAAAACGCGGAAAGCACCGCCGACGCGTCCCAAGCGGAGGGCGCCGGGAGTTTCGCCTCTTTTTGGTTCTTTTTTGCGGTTGAAATCACCGGCGATAAGGTTTCCGGCACGGGTTCGCCGGACAGGGCGGCGTCGATAAGAACCTTCAAATCCGCCTTAGCGGTTTGAGAGGAATACTCCTTGATTTGCTCCCTTGACCGCAACGCCAGAGCCTGATCGTTCTGGGGGACCAGATAATACCAGCGCACGGTAGGATACAAAAATATAAAACAAATCCCAATCACCCCTAGGATGATGAAAAGCCGATATCGTTTGCTCATAGGTTACTCCTTATTGACTATTTTTTATCATCCTTTTTGCTGTCTTCCGTTGCGGGTTCGGCGGTTTTAGCGAAAGGCAAGGCGAATTTTTTCTTTTCTTCCTTTTTATCGGGTTCTTCTTTTTTAGCCGTTTCTTCCTCTTTTTCAGTCTTATGGTCTAACTTGGCGGAAGAATCTTCTTTTCCCTGAGCTTCGACCGAGGAAATGGCGTTCCGGTTGAACTCGATTTTGGTGTAATCATCGACCTTTACGATGACGGACCCTTCTTTTACGCTTTGGATGACCCCGTGGATGCCGCCGATAGTGACGATCTTATCTCCTTTTTTGAGGGCGCTCAACATTTGCTGGGTTTCTTTCTGCTTTTTGTTTTGAGGCCGGATAATAAGAAAATAGAAAATGCCGATAATTAAGACAAAAGGAATAAGCGATCCGATCATCCCGCCTCCGGTTGCTGTTGCGGCGGCGCCTTCAGGTGCCCCCATGAGCAGGGGCAACATACGTAAATCCATAAAAAAACTTCCTTAGTGAATCTGTATTGCGTTTTTCAATCCGAACCGGTTTTCAACGACCGCAAGGATTTGATTTATTAGAATATCATAAAGCGTAAATTAATATCAAGTACCAGACGCGGAATTTGAAAGATGAAATACGATAGGTTCTTGCAGGCAAGGAATTTTCCGAACCGATCAGTACGCCGACAGTATCCGGTTTATCGGGTTCTTAGCTATTGCGAGGTTACATACCCCGCAGTTCGTTATCCAATCGCGCCTTTGTTTCATTGTCAATGATGCGCTTATCAAGTAATACGCCGTTTAAAATACCGAGGTAATTCTTCAAATGCCCGAAATGATTCGTTTCTATTCTATTAATGTCCGCCTTCAATTCATCAAACCGCCGCTCAAAGGAGGCATCCAAAGAAGACTGTTTGAAACTATGCTTGCTGAATCCTATTATAAAGACAATAAGCGCAATAAGCGCAATAAGCAACAAGAGGACCAATGCTATCGGCGGAAACGCTTGAGTAATATTGTTTAAAAAATCCCATCCTGTCATAGCAACCTCTTTATCCTTCGATGAACTGTTCCGAAACTTGCCTCGCTTAGGGGGAAGGCGTCATTGATATACTATATCATATCTTCAAATTTTTCAAGGACAGCCCGGAAACAACTATCATACAAGAAGACCGAACTATGCAAAAAAATTGCATGGTCGCCCGACAAGCGACCTTTTGGGGAAAGAGCGTCATTATAATACTAACGAGAGACCGATTTGGTATCCTGCGGCGGAAATGGTTAGAATCCGGTGCGGACACCATCGCGCCGATCAAAGATTTAGGAGGAAATAATGGTAACTGATACGCTGATAGATGAACTCAAGCGGTTTATCAAGGAGTATTACCGTTTTGTCTCTCTGCCCGATATATTTCCTACGGCATTGGGCGGTGGGTTTGCTGAAATAGGCAAAGGCGTTATGCCCGACCGAGAACTTGATCAGGTCTCGCGGCTTCTGTCCGGGTTCGTCAAGGAGAAACGCCGTCCTGATTTTGCCCACACCCTGAACAGCCTGCGGGAGGAACGAGGGCTTGAGGCGGCGGAACTGTACAAAGCGGCATGGGTGGACAAGCGGGTCTACTCGAAGCTCATGGCTTCCGGGGGGCGTCCCTCGAAGGACACGGTGTTGCAATTCGCCTTTGCCCTCAAGCTGGGCGGGGCAGACCTTGCCGTCTTGCTCCAGAGCGCGGGTTTTGCCCTGAGCGATAGTTCCATGCGGGATTTGGTTTTCCGGTTTTGCGCGGAGCGGGGGATTTTTGACCTCCACGATGTGAACGCCTTGCTCCTCGCCGCCGGGCAGAAGCTCCTGTGCAAGGAGCCGGCGGAGGATCAATGAACGGGATGCAACCGGAGCCACAAGCAATGTGCCGATGGCTATGGCGGATGCTTGCCAAGTCAAAAAATTGAACTTGTAATTTTTTAAGGTATATATTAGAAAAGAGATAGTATCTTAATAAACGCATGGAGATTAATATGAAATATTGTAGGCTTTGCGGCGAAGAATTGCCCGAGGAGGCACGGTTCTGCGCGGCCTGCGGCAAGCCTCAGCCGGAAGCGGAGAAATCGAACTCGCAAGCCGGTATCTACGGGAACTGTGGCGAAACACTGGAACCACGCTGGAAGCTCTGCCCCTTCTGCGGAGCCTCGCTGACCGGCGGGTCGGTACACGCCGAAGAACCGGGGACTGCGCTGGTTCCCGTTGAAAACCGAGAGCTTGCCGTTCCTGACGCGCCGGAAAAAGCCGGGCTTTATGCAGGCGGCGCGTATCAGGGACCGCTGGAACTGCTGGACGCGCTGGACTGGATCGTCATGAACGCGGAAGACGGCGGGAATTACCGCGTCGTGCTGGGCAAAGATGAAGCGGTTCCCTACGTCATCTTCCAATTCGAGGGCAAGCGCATAACCGTGTCCCTGCAAGGAGACGAACATGAACGTACAGTAAGCTGGGAAGCCCCGATAGATAAACCGATGTTCGCGGTACCTTCCGGCGTAACCTTCACCCTTGAAGCAGGCATTACCCTCAAAGGTCTAGCGGAGAGCGGTTCGTCTGTCGTTGCCGTAGAGAAAGGCGGCAATTTCACCATGACTGGCGGCAGTATCAGTGGGAATTCAGCCAGCAACAAGGGCGGCGGGGTTTACGTGAGTGAACGCGGCAATTTCATTATGAACGGCGGCAGTATCAGCCGGAATTCAGCCGCCTACTACGGTGGCGGGGTCTTCGTGAGTAATGGCGGCAATTTCATTATGAACGGCGGCAGTATCAGCCGGAATTCAACCCTCTACAGTGGCGGCGGGGTCTTCGTGAGTAATGGCGGCAATTTCACTATGACTGACGGCAGTATCAGTGGGAATTCAGCCAGCAACAAGGGCGGCGGGGTCTTCGTGAATTTATACGGCATCTTTTTTAAAATCGGCAAGGGCGGCGTCATCTACGGTTCCATCGCGCCGGAGGGTCAGGCAAACAAGGCGCAAACCGGGGCGGCAGTGTATTACGCTAACGGCAATAAGTATCGCAACACCACCGCCCGGGTTGGAACAGTGATCGACACCGGCAAGGACGGCGTCGCCGGGGGCTGGGAGTAGCGTCTTCGCAGGACGCCGCCGCACCGCCTGACTACAGCGCGACGGGGTATGTACCTCACAGGGAATGAAGGAGCCATTTATGAAGTGTAAAAACTGTAGAACCGACGTATACGGCGTTTTACGTTTTTGTCCCCATTGCGGAGAAAGCCTTTTTTCTCCCGGCGAATTACGATGCGCCAAATGCGGCGAAACACTGGAATCACGCTGGAAATTCTGT
>JAIRPH010000160.1 GCA_031257135.1 Spirochaetaceae bacterium | reverse complement strand
GAATCTCCCTCTTCGGGCTTATCGATACCTACCGATATAAGGGAACTCTCGAACTCGATGGATACCTTTACTTTGTCCGGGCTTTTGGCTTCCTCTTCTTGCGCGCCGGCAAATCCGATCCGTAATCAGCAGGACACACATTAACTTTCTCATTTGAGAAATCCTCCAAAAAGTGTTACTGTCTCAGCTTTCGCTGATTATATCCTTTGTCATTTGACAAAAAATATCAAAAATAAAAGCTCCTCTGCCCAAGATTTCCGGCTCGAACAGAGGAGCGGAAGGAGAGCTTTTTTACGAAGCCGGCGCGTTCCGCGCTACCCGAAAACCGGTATTGGCGGAGCGGTTAGCCTTTTTCATACCATATCCTTATATGATTAGCAGATACTAATACTATTATAAAAACCTAACATTACATTCCGCTTAATGAGTTATATGCCCGATGATTAGCTCATCCGTTGTGTCATAGGCAACCATCGTGGCGTACCAGCCTTCGCTGTTTTTGATGGTTTCAAGATCGCTTCCATAGCGGAAATGAAAATGAAGCATGGTTTCACCCGGAACATCAGCGTCAACCGGTAAAAAAAGCAGATGCTTATAGGGAATGTCCGCGGAGGTTTCAAAATGACGCCAGATTCTTCCATTAATGTCCACGTCTCCGGCGTCGGCGTAATCCGCTTGATACGCGATGCCTTCATCGGAAATCGGAACGGTCTGGGGTTCTAGGTAAAACGTAACCGTATCCCGGGTTATGCCCATGCCGGCAATCTCGCACCGATAAGTCTGACCCGTAAGATAATCCGCCTTGACCTCCGCCTGAGTTTTGCCGTCCTTTTCCGCTTTGACCGCATAGGCGGCATCCAATTCCGGACGATCAAGGTAGGCGTAGAAATTGTTCCATGTCCCATGCCACCCTTCGAGGGCGGGGTTTTCAGCCTCCGGCGGCGGGGCGGGTTCCGCGGTTTTGGCGGAATTGGCGCATCCGATAAGTCCCAGCGTCAAGGACCCGATCAAGAGCAGGGTCGGCAAGGTTTTCTTCATAAAAAATCCTCCTGTTTTGTGTAGTTAGTTCCTGCTTACAATAAGATTATATAAATCTAACATTTTTTTGTCAACACCTTTACATCGATTTTTTAAATTTTTTAAATTTTTTTAGAAAAAATCTTGATAGTTAGAAAAATACAATATATTTTGTTTATACTAACTTTTTGGAGGAAAAAATGACGAAAAAAAATTCACTGATTGGACTGAGCGTATTCGCGCTGGCTGTTTTCGGATGCGGAGGGGTCGAAGGCGAACCGGACCGTTATAAACCCGGAGGATACGCCGCTTCCTCTGAGGGGTATCACGCCGCGCAGAACGCCGGCGCGCCGGTTAGGGTCAGACTCGACTTTTCCGGGACCGCAATTACCGAGTTTAAGGTTGTTTCTCACAGCGAGACTTCTTCCCGGGAAGCGGTCCATACCGCCCTCAACCGGATACCGCAGGCGGTACTGGAACGCCAATCAGCGGATGTGGACGGGATCACCGGCGCAACCTTCACCAGCGCGGCTCTTATCAACGCGGCAAAAGCCTGCATCGCTCAAGCTGAACTGCCCTAAAAGCCCGACCTAGCGTTTCTTTTTGGATGTTTTTTGCGCTTGTTGCTTTGTCGGATTCGTTGTACTATTAAACTATGGATACATTCCGCAATCCTCAGCGGTCCGGCACACCTGCTTTGCTTCTTCGTTCTGCGGCATTGGCGTTGATTTTTTGCCAACTTCGGCTTTTGGCTAAGGATTTGGCGGATACCTCGATATTTGCGGTTACGCTGGCTGTTGCTTTCGGCTCGGCGTGGCGGCTTTTCCGTAAAAAGGTACGACTCTTCCCGGCGATGATTATCCTTGCTATGATACCCTGGCTTGCCCGGACGTTCATCGCCTTTCCGCGGATTTTTTTCGGCGATACAAGGGCGATTTTGGATGCTCTGCTTCTCAATTTTGACCGCAATAACTTTATCGTCTTGGCGCCTTTCTATTGGACCGGCATTTCCACCTATTTATGCGCTCGGTCTCGGACCTTTCTTCAAGCGGATATTATCATCGCTGATACGCTGTTGGTGACGATGTTCAGCATCGTTCCTACCGCAAACATTGATATATACCGCTGGCCCGTGCTGATGATTATTGTTTTTGTGGTAATTCTTTTTTTTCAGATTCTTGCGCTGATTCTCTCGACGCCGCCGGAATTCAGGGTACGAAACAAGGAACGGGTCGGCGCGGCGATTGCTTTGTTAATACCGGTTCTGATCGGAGGGTTTTTATTTCTCGGACCTTTTCAGGAGAAGGCGGTGGATCGCGGAGGCGGGCTTTTAACGCCGAATTTATTCAGCTTCGATTTTTCTCAGTTTCTCCACTTGGAAAGCGAAATCACCATGAATGACGATCTGGCATTTATCGTACGAAAAGACCCGGGGGATACGAATATGCTCTTGCGCCGGTATGTGCTGTCCGGGTACAACAGCCGACAGGGTTTTTTCCGCTACGAAACGAGAGACGAAAAAGCTCATCCCCAAAGGCTTCCTGAAAGTAAGACCGCCCTGCCCGGAGAACGGCTCCGTCATGCCTATCGCGTGAGCGAGCAGGAGTATTATCTGGTGAACTTCGACGCTTCCGCGTTTATCGGCATTAACGAGCCGGTTATGATTACTCCCTTTGAAAACTGGGACTCTTCGTCCTTCAATTCCGCGTACGCGGTGCAAAGCCATGTCAGCGACGCGCTTCCTTATGAGCTATTCGATTTGGTCATGGATGATCCGAATCCTCAGTCTCTGGGGCTGACACAGGAAGAGTACGCGTTTTACACCGATTATGGGAAAGACGAGCGGATTGCCGCGCTTGCCCGGCAGATAACCGCAGGATACAATAATTATCAGGATAAAATAGAGCTGATTTGCAATTACTTAAAAGAAGGAGATTATCGCTACAGTTTCAAGCCCGGCATAGCCCCGGACGGAGACCAGCTCAGTTATTTTCTCTTTCAGTCGAAAAAGGGGTATTGCTCGTATTACGCGTTTTCTATGGCTCTGCTCCTGCGCTCTCTGGGAATTCCCGCCCGGGTTGCGGCGGGATTTACCATTGAAAACGCCGCTCCTGCGCTTAATTATTACCCGGTCAGATCCAACATGGCTCACGCATGGGTCGAAGTCTGTTATCCTGATTACGGCTGGATCGACTATGATCCTACCACAAAACTGCTTGCGGAAGGAGAAATATTCGAGTTTTCTTCGGGAATACCTGAAGAATTTGAGCATCTGCTCAAAGAAATTCTGGATAATCACGCGCTGATGATCCCTAAAAAAGGAGGCGATACACAAAACCGCGGCGACGGGCTTGGTTCCGCCGGAGTAGGTCCCCTTCGGTTTATCCGGGAATACTGGCTTATCCTGCTGGCGATCTCCTTTGGAGCCGCGTTCATGTTCATTCGCCTCCAGTATCTGCTTGCGCTGAGGCTGACGAAGCATCCTCGGAAAAAAGCGAACCGCCTCTGGAGCCATGCCAAGCGGCGGCTCGCGCTGGGAGGCTATAAGAAAAACCCCCGGGAAGCCGAGGCGGAATGGGCAAAAAACCTAGACCTCCAGATTGCCGGCATATATGCGTTATATCAAGGAACGGCTACAGCCCGATATGGTCAGGAATATACGCCGGAAGGCTTTGAGGAACTAAAACAGCGGTATCATATTTTTTCCAAAACGTATAGCCTGATCCTTCCGTTTCGGCGCAGGCTTCTCGCGTGGCTTATGCCGCCTCTGGCTCTGACCCTGAGTCCTTCGGAAAAGGAATCTTCTCTTAAAAAGATTGCCGGAAAAGCCGCGGGGATTCTGCTGGTTTTGTTCTTTACCTTTGGAGATCGGCCTATCGCCGCTCAATATGCCGAGGAATTTGCGGACGCTGACACTCAGTATTATAAAGCCTTTGAATCGCAACGCGCGGAGCATTGGGAGCGAGCCATTGAAATATACTCAAGCGGACTGGAACGCTATCCTGAAGACCCCCGTTTTCCCTGGGCTTTGGGAGAGCTGTATTACAAGCGGCATCTTTATGGACTTGCTTGGGATTATTACCGCAAAACCGAGCGGATTCTCCCGGAAGATACGGATGTGATGTATCAGCTTTCCCGGACCGCGGCGCATCTCAACTGGGATGAGGCGTCCGCGGAATATCTGGAACGGCTTCTCGCCTTGGAGCCGGATAATCAGAAAGCTATTGGCAACCTAGGGTGGATGTATTTCAAACTGCACCGGTTGGGAGATGGCAGAGAACTCCTCGTGTCGGCTCTGGAGCGTCTTGGTCCCAATCCCGACTTTTCCATGACCTTAGGAACCATTTTTACCTATTTGTTTCAGTATGAGGATGCCAAGAAGTGGTATCTTGAAGCCATCGCCCAAGGGGAGGAGATAGGGGATCGGCGGTTTACCGCGGTGAGCCATTACAATCTCTCTATTTTAGAGACGAGGTTTTATCAGTATGATCGCGCTTTTGAACGGACTAACGCGTCGTTGCGTTCTCTGGATCGGGCTACGGGGCGGCTTGCCCGGGGAGAGCTGTTTTTGAAACAGCTTGAATTCAGACAGGCTTTTTCGGATTATCAAATTGCCTATGAGCTGGAGAATAACTCAGTTCCGCTTTCCAAGGTTAATCTGGCTCAGTCTTATCAGCGGACGGGACATCTGGAAGAGGCTCGGCTCTATGCGGAAGATTGCCTGCACGGGGCGGATCATTCATGGATGCTGAATTACGGGATTGATCCGGTTCGATATAAGCAGGACCTTCATGAAATTCTCTATCGGGTATATGCCGGACTTGAACAGACCGAATATCATATACCTTACGGAACTTGGCAGGAAAAGATACAGGGTATGTTTCGGAAAACATCCTATTGGTTCAAAAAAGAAGCGCATCGCCATCTGTTTCGGAAATACAGTTTGCTTTCGGCAAATAGGTATAAAGCGGATACTTCCGCCGGAGGCGAATCGAATCTGGACGCTCTGCTTCAGTATTATCATGCCTTTGAGGATTATCCCCGGCGGGCGTTAATATATCTCCGCAAAGCCGGAGCTTTTGAAATACCGCTTATTCCCGAATCCGCGGCGACCTATTCCTATGAAGAAGGACGTTTACTGAAGGATTGGAATCTTTTGTATAACGTTATTCCGCGGTTTAATCCGATTTGGCAACGGGACATGACGGCAGAGGGTTTTATCGCCCTCGCAAAAATAAAGAAGCGAGACACAGCCCTGTATGCGGCGGAATCGCTCTATGCGCTTAATCGGGGCGCGCTCCGTCAAAACGGGATTAGATTGCCTTTAGAGCTTACTATATCTGCGCCTAATAAGGCTGATACAGCGATACAGCGGAGCCTCAAAGACGCGGGAATCGACCCGCTCCCGGCGGAGCGTGAACCGCGCCGCTTCAATCTGGAGATACGCATAAGCGGTCAAGACGGCGATTACAGAGCGGAGTGCGAACTCCATGATAAGACTCGGCAGGATATGCTGGTATTGCGGTATCATAGCGTATTACGTTCCCTTTCCGATAAGGCGCAGATAAACGCCTTTATCCGGGATTTAAGCGACCGTATTTTTATCAACGAATAACCGGAGGCTTTCCGGCTCCGGCAGAGGCTTAGGCTACCATGTTTTGACCTGAACCGGCGGCTTGATTGCTACGGTGTCTCCTGACTGCTCTATCACATAGAATCCGTAGGTTAAGGCAAACTCGC
>JAIRPH010000122.1 GCA_031257135.1 Spirochaetaceae bacterium | reverse complement strand
GATGTTGAAAAAATTGATTTTGACGGCGATGCGATATTCTTTTATCCCATTGATAACGACCAGAATCAGCCGATGCCGAAGGGTCTCTCGGATGTATTGCGGGAAAAGGGTTTTGTCCGGGTTACCGACGCTTGGGGCGTTTTGATCTACCGGCATAGCCGTTCAGAGCTTTGACAAAGGCGGGAATCCGTCTTCGCATATCGGGGCGGTACTGGAATAATATTTAATTTCTAGTATCATATAAGTATGACTTCTCTATACGGCGCGAAAAAAACTATTCCCCGGGTGTGCATTGCCGCAGGTTCAAGCGGTTCCGGGAAAACCACCTTCACCTGCGGGCTGTTACGCGCGCTGATCCGGCGGAACCGGATTCCTGCGGCTTTCAAGTGCGGGCCTGATTACATTGATCCTATGTTTCACCGAAAGGTTGCGGGCAGTTTTTCCGCGAATCTCGATTTATTTTTTTTTGATAGAAAGACGATTCGCCGATTGCTTTGGGAGCATACCTGCGGCAAGGACATTGCCGTATTGGAGGGGGCTATGGGCTTCTACGATGGACTCGGCGGAACGACTACGCAGGCGAGCGCGTGGGATATTGCCCGCGCGACGGATACGCCGGTGATTCTCGTTGAGGACAGCCGCGCGCTGTCGGTTTCTCTTGCCGCGCGAATCAAGGGGCTTGCGGCTTTTCGGGAATCGAGCGGCATCCGCGGGGTTGCGCTGAACCGTCTGAATCCAAACCGCTATGCCGGGATGCGCGCGCTTATCGAGGGAGAGACCGGACTGAAGGTTTTGGGTTTTCTTCCTAACAACAAGGATTGGAGTATTGAGAGCCGTCATTTGGGACTGATTACCGCCGGAGAGCTTGAGGGTTTGCGGGAGAAGATAGACCGCATCGGGACTGCTCTTGAAGAAACGGTTGATCTTCAGGCAATCGAGGACATTGCCCGATCCGCGCCGCCGCTTGAGTTCGCTGAGGAGGAAACCGGACTTTCCGAGTTGGGAACGAGGCGAGTCGGCGTTGCCAGAGACAAGGCGTTTTGTTTTTACTATGAGGACAGTCTCAATCTGCTGAAACAGTTCGGGGCGGAACTTGTGCCGTTCAGCCCGCTTGAGGACGAGTTTCCTGCTGGTTTGGACGGTTTGATTCTCGGCGGGGGCTATCCTGAACTGTACGGCAAGCGGCTTTCGGAAAATGCCGGACTGCGGAAGGATATTCGGGACGCGGTGTTGTCGGGAATGCCTTGCATTGCGGAATGTGGGGGCTTCATGTATCTTCATCAAAAACTTATTGACAAAGAGGGACGCGAATATCCGATGGCAGGGGTTTTTTCCGGTTCATGCCGTCCCATGGCTCATCTTGTTCGTTTCGGCTACGCCGTTTATACCGCGCAAAAAGATACGCTTCTCTGCCGCGCCGGCGATGCGATTCGGGGGCATGAGTTTCACTACTGGGAGAGCGATACTCCGGGCGCGGATTTTACCGCGGTCAAACCGGTTTCCGGCGAGACATGGCAGTGCATCAACGCCGATGAAAACCTCTTTGCCGGATTTCCTCATGTTCATTTTTGCGCCGAACCCGCCATTGCCCGGCGGTTTCTGGAGCGGTGCGGGGCGTATCATAGATAACGCAAGAACTTTTTCTATCATGCTGGGAATTTTTTCTATCATGCTGGGAGATTTTCCCAGTATGATGAGAGAATCTCGTACCATGAGGGGAAAGGTTCCTAGTATGATGAGAGAAGCTCGTACCATGAGGGGAGAGCCTCGTACCATGAGGGGAAAGGTTCCCAGCATGATGGGAGGCTCTCGAGCCGCTGAACGGGCGATTCAGCGGGGCTACTGGATGAGAAGGGTTCTCGGGTCGAGGCGCAATGAAGATACGCCGGAAACGGCTTCCCGATCCTTCGGGACAGATAGGACGATGTAGTCCGGCTTAGGCTCCAGTACCACGATTGCGGTCGCCAGATCGAGATAAGGCTGGAGTACCGCGGGCGTTTGTCCGCCGGCGCAGGGCGGCGAGCCTTCCGGCGCGTTGCAACTGTACCATACCGACAACCCCAGCTCTTGAGCGAAGGCTTTCACGCCGGCAAGGTCTTCCCTGCGGGCCCGGGAAAAGTCAAAGCCGTCGATGATAAGCGATTCCGCTTGAAAGCCGCCGTCTTTAATCATCGCTTTAAGGCTTCTCAAAATCTGATCTCCGGTCATGCCGGACTGGTTGAAGTGCATCAGCACCCGATTTTTAACTAAGTCGTCCTTCACGCAGATTGGGCAGTCCAGCCCCTGCTTTTTGATGAACTCTTCAAAGATGTTCTCGTACCACGCCAAAACGTAGTCGTTGTGCTGGGTGAAGGATACATGGATTACCTTGCGGTTCTGCAATAGTTTGTCCAGCGCGATTTGCACCAGCACCGAGGTCTTGCCGACGCCGCTGGGAGAAGCGATAACGCCGATCTCTCCGGGTTCCAACGCGCCTTTGATGGACTGCTCAAAGACCCTGACCGGACTATGCCTAATAAATTCCTCTTTAACCATGATGTCTCCTTGAGATCAGATTTATGAGCGGCTCTGCTCTTTTTTCCGTTTTTCCTCGTAGCCTTTGACGAGGGTTTCGGAAATGCCGGAGGGAACCTTCCCATATTTTTCAAATTCCATCGTAAACTCAGCTTTGCCCTGGGTCAAGGATCGAAGCGTCGTAGAATAGCCGAACATCTCGCTGAGGGGAACCTCCGCTTCGACCCGGGAAAAAGAGCCGTCTTCGCTTGAAGAAAGAATAAGCCCTCGCCGCTGATTAATCGACGCAAAGATGTTGCCCTGAAATTCAGTCGGACCTTCTACGGAAACTTTCATAATCGGCTCAAGGATGCAGGGCTTCGCCTTGCCGTAGGCTTCCCGAAACGCGCCGATAGCCGCAAGCTGAAAGGCAATGTCCGAAGAATCAACCGGATGAGACTGCCCGTCGTTGATGACGCACCGAATGTTGACAATCGGAAACCCGATGAGACTGCCCCGCTTCACCGCTTCCTTAAAGCCTTTGTCACAGCTCGGTATGAACTCGGTGGGAATCACCCCGCCTTTGATGCTGTCTACAAACTCGTAGTCCCCTTCGGTATACGGCTCAATATAGCCTGCAACCCGTCCGTACTGCCCGGAGCCGCCGGTCTGCTTTTTGTGGGTGTAGTTGAAATCAGCCCGCTGAGTTATCGCTTCCCGATAAGCTACCTGCGGCATACCGGTTTCGACCTCGCACTTGTACTCCCGATGCATCCGCTCGACGTATACCTCAAGGTGCAGTTCCCCCATGCCTTTAATGATAGTCTGGTTGGACTCAGGATCGACGTAGGTCTGGAACGTGGGGTCTTCTTTGGTAAAGCGGTTCAGGGCTTTCGCCAAGCTATCGCTGGATTTCTTGTCTTTCGGCGTAATCGCCAGCGAGATAACCGGTTCAGGAACAAACATCGAGGTCATGGCGTAGTTGAGACCCCCTCCGCAGAAGGTGTCCCCGGAAGCGCAGTCAATCCCGAACAGCGCGACAATATCTCCCGGAACGCCTTCGTTGATGTCTTCCATGCTGTTCGAGTGCATCCGCACAAGCCGCCCGACTTTAAAGCGTTTCCGGGCCCGGGTATTGGTCAGCTCGTCCCCCTTTTTGAGGCTTCCCTGATAAATCCGCACGTAGGTAAGCTGTCCGTACTGCCCGTCCTCCAGCTTGAAGCCCAGCGCGACGGTCGGGCTTTTATCGTCTACGGCGAGTTCGACTTTTTCTTCGTTCTTGTCGAGATCCAAGGCGTAATTCTTCACCTCCGCCGGATTCGGGAGATAATTATTCACCCCGTCCAGGAGCGTCTGAATCCCCTTGTTTTTGTACGCGGAGCCGACCATCACCGGAACGAACTGCTCTCCCAACGCGCCTTTCCGAACCGCCTGATGAATGAGTTCCGGCGCAATCTCCCCGCCTGCAAGGTAGGCTTCCGCAAGCTCGTCAGAGAACATCGACACCGCATCAAGCAGTTCCTCCCGATGCTTGTCCGCAGAGGCTTTGAGGTCCGCGGGAATCTCCGCGTACCGGATGTCCGTCCCCTGCGCGCCGTCGAAGTAAACCGCCTTCATCGAAACCAGATCGACCACGCCCTCGAGCTTGTCCTCCAGCCCAATGGGAAGCTGAATCATCACCGCGTTAAGCCCCAGCTTCTCCCGAAGCTGTTGAGTTACTTTAAAAGGATTCGCGCCGGTCCTATCGCACTTGTTGATAAAGGCAATCCGGGGAACATGATAGCGTTTAAGCTGGCGGTCTACCGTAATAGACTGAGACTGAACGCCTCCCACCGCGCACAGTACAAGAACCGCCCCGTCCAGCACCCGCAGAGACCGCTCGACTTCAATGGTGAAATCCACGTGACCGGGAGTGTCAATGAGATTGATAGTATGGTCTTTCCACTGGACTTGGGTCGCCGCGGATTGGATGGTGATGCCTCGTTCCCGCTCAAGCTCCATGTGATCCATAGTCGCCCCGACGCCGTCTTTGCCCCGAACCTCGTGGATGGCGTGAATCTTATTGCTGAAAAACAAAATACGCTCCGACAGGGTCGTCTTCCCAGAGTCGATGTGCGCGCTGATTCCGATGTTCCGCATCTTAGTAATATCGATGCTCATCTTATTTCTTCTCCTTAAATCTTCTTGATTTCTCGATATGCGTATGCTTTGTTATAATATAGCAAGGTTTTCTAAAAAATGCAAGTCTACCCTGCATTAAAGATAATCAGCCTAACCGGTTTTGAGGTCTTGCATAAATCGTTTTTTGAATATACGATAAAGCAACTTACTAATTAAGGAAAAAAAATGGCTGAAAAGAATATGGTTATGATTGACGGCAATACCGCCGCGGCCCACGTAGCCCACGCGTTAAGCGAGGTAATCGCGATTTACC
>JAIRPH010000117.1 GCA_031257135.1 Spirochaetaceae bacterium | reverse complement strand
CCTCGGACTTACGGTCTCTCCATAGACGTTACTTTCCCACGTTGCGTGGGTAGGTTTTTTCAACATTTTTAGTATACAGGAGGCTTTATCAGAATGTCAAGTAGTCCATGCAACAAATTGTATCCCGCTATGCCGCCTTATATCCCCAGCCCTAAAGGGCGGGGTTTTACGGCGGTCTTGATAATAAGGCTTATGCGTCTATTGACAATTTTCTTTAAGTTTATTATATTTTATATAATTTTATCAACTTAAAGTTATATAAAACAAAGTCAGCAAAGCCCGCCCGCCTGCATAACACAAGACTTGACCCAGATCGCCCTAGGATGCCCCGGACGGATAAAACTTACCGCGTCCGCATACCGGATTTGTGCAACTACAGCGTTACATCGGGGGTCATATTTTTATAACAGGGGAGAAGAACATGGGAGAAACCCGTTGGGCGTTTTTAGAGGACTATCGAGGGAAGGAGTTTACCGGTTTGTGGCCCACTCTGCCGGAAACATTTCGGATTACCGTTTCCCGCTACGGCGGGCGGTCTTGTTTTACGATCTATGAGCCGGATCGCATCAGTCTTACTTATCGGGAATCGCTGAGGGCGGTTGAGGCGGTCGCGCGGTGGCTTCACGCCGTTGGGATCGGCAAAGGCGACCGGGTAGCCGTAACCGGCAAGAACGCCCCGGAATGGGCGGTGGCTTATCTGGGTATTCTCTTTGCCGGCGCGGTTGCGGTTCCTATCGATTATCAGCTCAAAAATGAGGAAATCGATTTACTCCTGAAAACGTCTCAATCGAAGGTTCTCTTCGTGGATGAGGAAAAGTACGCCCGGTACGAGGAACAGCCGGGAGATCTTTTGTATGTCCGGTCCCTGAAAAAGGGGATCGGCGAGTATATCTACGATCTCGACGGACCTGAAGCGGAGATCGAGCAGGCGAAAGAGACCGACCTCGCGGCTATCCTCTTTACCTCAGGCACCACCGGCAATCCCAAAGGGGTCATGCTGTCCCATCGGAATTTCGTTTCAGACTGTTACCTCGCGCAGGGGAATCTTACGGTATATCATACCGACGTATTTTACGCGCTCCTCCCGATTCATCACGCATACACTATGCTGGCGGTGTTTATCGAAGCGATCTCAACCGGCGCGGAATTAGTCTTCGGCAAGCGGATGGTCACCAAAGCGATCTTAAAAGACCTCAAAGAAGCGCGGATAACGATGCTCTTAGGGGTTCCAATGCTGTTCAACAAGCTCTTGGCAGGGATAATCCGAGGGGTCAAAGCGAAAGGGCTTATCGCGTACGGACTCATCCGCCTGCTGATGGCGCTTTCAGGGCTTATCAAGAAAGTATTTAAGGTGAATCCGGGAAAAACGATGTTTGCGGCGATTCTACAGAAAGCCTCTCTTTCCACTCTGCGAATCTGCATCTGCGGAGGCGGTCCTTTGGCGCCCAGCGTATTCAGACAGTACAATCAGTTGGGAATCGACTTTATTCAAGGCTACGGGCTTACCGAAACCTCGCCTATTATCAATCTGAATCCGGTTGAGCATTACAAGGAAACCAGCGTCGGCAAGGTCATCCCCCAAGCGGATATGAAAGTCCTTGATCCGGACGAGCGGGGCGTCGGGGAAATCGCCGTGAAGGGACCGATGGTAATGCTGGGCTATTACGAGATGCCTGAAGAGACCGCCGCGGTCTTCACCGCTGACGGCTATTTGAAAACCGGCGATCTAGGCTATTTGGACAGCGAAATGTATCTCTACCTCACCGGCAGAGCGAAAAACATGATCGTTACCGAAGGCGGAAAAAATGTCTATCCCGAAGAAATAGAAAACGAGTTCCAGCTTTTTGAGGAAATCGATCAGATTCTGGTCAGAGGTTTTGTGTTAGACAAAAAAATGAAAATCGAGAGCATCGAAGCCCTCGTATTTCCCAGTCAGGATTTCTTTAAAGACGCCGACGCGCCGCAGATTACAACCCGCATAGAGCAAATCGTCTCCGAGGTGAATCAGCGGCTCCTTTACTACCAGAAAATCGAAAAAATTACGATCCTGCAAGAGCGAATGGAGGAAACCACCACGAAAAAAATTAAACGTAACGCCCTATAGGATGCTAAGAAGCCGCAAATACCGCTTCTCCTTCGGGGATTTTTACCGATAATAGGGTCAACGCAACGGTCTCATTCGGTTCCGGGTCGTTCTTTACGGCTACCTGCGTTTCGATGCCTAAATCGGGAATCATAACAACCGACCGGAGACCTCGTTTTTCCATCATCACCCCGCTCCACTGAGAGCCTTTCTTGTCCGCTAAGTACGCCGCCAGCCAATGAGACCGAGATGCCCGCTCCGCCTGAGCGACGCAGGATGCCGCCGCTTCTCCCGCGGCAAGCCGCAGAAGAATATCCTCTTCGCTCAAGGGAGACTCCTTCCGCAGAAACGCCCGGATTTGCTGATGCGCCAAAAGATCAGTGTACCGCCTGAGCGGGCTGGTAACTTGAGTATACGCGTCAAGCCCTAATCCCCAATGGATGCCGGGCTTTGCCGAAAGCGTCCGGGGACGCATACACCGGCGAAGCTGAAATGAACCGGCAAGCCCTTCCAAAGGCTCATCAGGAAGCTCCCCCGCCTCCTGACTGACGTAGGGAAACGGAAGCCGCCGCTGTAACGCCCACAGCCCCGCGCCTTCGCCGGCAAGAAGCATACATTCCCGAACCATATCAGAGGAACGATAGGACTTGATAGGCTCTACGCTTACTTGTCCTGCGGATACAAAAATATGCGTTTCCGGCAGATCGATTGACACCGCGCCGCTCTCAAGCCGCCGTTTCAGATTGCGCTCCGCCAAGAGGCAGAGACCTTTCAGGTCAGGTATATCCTCGATCCGAGCGTCGGCTTCTTCGTAGGTCAGCCGAGTGACTGACACCATCGACCGGAAGATTTCAGTTTCCTCAATCGAAGCATCTTCGTTTAGCCGTACCTTAAAAGAAAGAGCCGGAGAAATTTCGGTCAAGCCCAGCGCAAAAAGAGGTAAGGCGTCGTCGGCGATCATTCGGGACGCTCCTTCCGGCAGATACAAGGTGGCTCCCCGACCGCGGGCTTCTATGTCCGCGGGACTTCCGGGAACCACCGACGCGGCAGGGTCTGCGACGTGAATCCACAAACAGTCATCTTCTATCGAAACCGCATCATCCGGATCGCCGCTCCAGGCGTTGTCAATGGCAAAGGCTTTGAGACGAGTAAGGTCAAGACGCTCTTCCTCCTGCGGAGGAGGATTAACCGGAACCGCGGCAGATAAGATAGACAGCCCATACCGCGAGGGATACGGATTTATATGAGGAGTCCAAAATCCGCTGTTTAGAAGCAGTTTATGCGCCTCTTGCGGAGTTTCAGGCTTGCCCAAGTCCTTGAGGGTGCGGCTTTTTTCAGTTTTGCCGTAACTCAGGGCTTCTACGTCCTGCAAAAAGCGTCTGTCTTCAGGCAAACGCAGAGTCTGCGACTTGAGACGCTCCAAAAACGCATCCCGTTCCGCCCGATCCTGCTGTTTGCCGAGGCGTTTTTGCTCTCCCAGCGTTACTTCTTCCAATGAACGGCAGGTCACCTCTTCGGGGCTTCCCGAAAAATACAGCCCCTCCTTGAGAAGCAGATAGGCGGACCACGCGGTTTGCGCGGTATAGGCGTCATAGACCAGTTCGGCAAGTTCTTTGAGGGTACTCTTGTTTCCTTCCAGCAGTTCCCACGCAGACCGCGGGTCTCCGGCGGGCGGCTCTCGTTCTATGTCCGCCTGAACGCAGGGTCCGGGATAAATCGGCTCAATATCTTTTTCACGGACTCGGAGGGTTTCGCCTCCCGGCAGGGATATGGTTATCTTCTCCCCGGTTTCGACCACCAGGACAGGGCGGTTTTTATATACCGCTAGACTCTTTGCTTGCATCATTGCGATAAGTCTAGCATAGCCGCAACGGGAAGGGAATAGGGCGCAAATCCTCAGCGTTGGGAGGCGAACCGTTAATATACATCAGCCCGGATATTTTCATCCTTAGTCAGGGGGATGCCTTCCGCTTCCAGCCTGCCCAAGAGATACTCTTGATCAAAGAGAGCCGCCAATTCCGCCGCCTGAGCCTTAGTAAAATAGGAGGTGATTCTGAGAGAGTTACGGTCCTCATAACCGGACAGAGTATCCTGAGCTTCCCGCTGTACTACCGTAAAGTAGGGATTATCGCCCTTGAACTGATAGCCTAGTTCCATTTTAGGATAACTGCGTGAATTAATCGTGAATGAAAACTGCCCCCATTCGGTTTTTCCGATAATCGAGCCGTACGCGGTACGGGTTTTCGAGCTTTTGGCGGTGAGCTTCCGGTCTTCAAAATCTTGCGCGTAATGTTCCAACGCGGCGGTAAAATTTCTGCGGTTTTGGTTATCCCAGAACTGCCGGATCGTGAGGGTTTCGTAGGTGAATTGGAGGTACACCGTATCCGTCCGGGGATCAAATACCGCCGAAACATCCTTCGGTCCTACTTTTGAGGATAAGAATTTTTCAAATCCGATGCTTACCGTTCCCAAAGCGATAGGGTCTGCATCCGCAATCATGTCAGGCTTTTTAGGCTTTGTTGTCGCACAGGCGGAAATCAGCGCCGCTATGCAAAAAAAGAATACTATATGCTTCATACCTACTAAAATAGCGCAATGACCTTTTGGTTTCAATAATATTTTGCTTATGTTCAACCTCTGGTAAAGAGAAGCGCGGACCAAGCCGCGCGTTATTTCCGTATTAGATTTTGGAAAGCGCAATCCATGTCCGTTTATTGCACAGTCCCGCGGGAGATGGTATACTTTTTCTGTGTTGCAGATGATGACCGCCTTAGCCCTCTGCGGGGTAGGCGCGGAAAGAGTAGTGTCCCAAGAGCTGAAGAAGCTCGGACTAAGGGTAACAGACGGGGCTTTCGGGAAGGTGCGGTTTCAGGGAGATACGGCGGGGCTGTATCGCGCGCTTATGGGCTTACGCGCCGCGGATCGGGTTTTGCTGGAAGCCGCGTGTTTTCCGGCGGAAGATTTCGGCGCGCTGTTTGCCGGAGCCGGAGCCGTTCCGTGGGAAACCCTCATTCCCGCGGGCATGGGTCTGCGGATTGCTAAGGTCAGGACCAAGCGTTCCCGACTCACGGCGGAAACGAGCATACAGGCTATGGTTCACAAAGCCGCGGCGGATAGGCTTTGCGCGTATTACAGAGCCGCTCGGCTTCCCGATTACGGCAAAACCGCGGAGATACGGGTATACATCGAAAAGGATCAGGTTTCTCTTTTACTTGATCTCGCTGGGGAACCGTTGTTTAAGCGAGGCTATCGCAGTGAAGGAGGCGTTGCGCCTCTGCGGGAAACTACGGCGGCGGCTCTTTTATTGCTTGCCGGGTGGCGGCGGAAGTTTCCGCTTTATGACCCCTTTTGCGGTTCCGGGACCATTGCGATTGAAGCCGCAATGTTTGCTTGGGATATGGCTCCCGGATTGGGCAGGGGCTTTACGCTTTCGGACCTTCTGATTGGGGACAGGGAAGTAGAACAGTCGGTGCGGGAAGAGTTTTTCAGGAAGATAGATTTTTCTAGGCGTATACGGATATACGGAAGCGATGGAGACCCCAGAATGGCATCCATAGCGAAATCCAATGGGGAGCGGGCTTATGAGCTTGCCCGAGGGCTGGGCGTTTCTGAGCGGGGGATTCGGGCGGGGGCGCGGCTTCCGTGGCTTCCTGATTTCAGGAGCCTTTCTCTTGCGGAAGCCTCGGCTCCTGACGAAGCGGGGATTATAGTTACCAATCCGCCTTACGGGAGGCGTCTGGGAGACGCGGAAACAGCGGAAAAGACCTATCGTGAGATGGCAACGCTGACCCGCGGATTTCCCGGCTGGAAGCTGGGGATCATCACGGATCATCCGGGGTTTGAGTCTTTTTTCGGGAAAAAGGCGGATTCCTGCCGGGAAATAACCAACGGCGCGGTTCAGTCATATTTTTTTCAGTATAAGGATATATAAGTGGTAGCCCATGACAAGCGGCGGCGGGAGATTTTAGAACACGCGCTGGACATCTTCATAACCGAAGGGTATGAGGATGTAACCTTTCAAAAAATTGCGGACCGTTGCGGCATTACGAGAACCACGTTGTATATCTATTTTAAGAACAAGAAAGAGATGTTTAACTACAGCATCAAACAGCTTATGGGAGATGTTGAAGCTGATATTGTACGGATTCGGCAGGACAAGGGGTTGAATACGCGGGACAAGCTCGGCAAGGTGTTGTTGGTGATCATCGACCGCCTTGAGGAGAACTGCCGTCTGCTTTCAGTGATTTTGGACTATCTGCACTATCTTTCTAAGAAGGATGCCGCGCCGGACACGCTTGTCCGGCGCAGGACGATTCGGCTCAGGCATATTCTGGCAACCATGATAATAGAAGGAATCCGGGCGGGCGAGATTCGTCCGGTAAATGTACGGATCGCCGACGACCTCCTCTACGGGCTGATTGAATCCGCCATATTCCGTCTCGCCGTACTGAAACGCTCTTCCGTCGAAGAAATGAAACTCGCCGCGGCCTTGATGGTTCAGCAGTTAGGCTCTTAATGTGCAAGTAATCGCTTCCCTTTAACCTCCGCAGGCGGATATTGCCCTATCAACCGTATCCGCTTTATATGCTTATTAACTTGATCAGTTCTCTCAAGCCGCCGCTTTACTTCCACCGCCATATATACGTTAGTATCGGAAAGCAGAATGTCTATATCGCTACGTAACTGGTTGGCGTTGTCATAGATAGGAACCCGATGAAATACCCATTTGAGATCGTAATGATATGCGTTGAACTTTTCGCCGAGATGCGGAGCAAACAGCGTTTCTATCAAATCGCACATGGATTGATTTAATCCGCCGACATTATTGGTAACACGGTCAACCTTTTCCGCCAGGTTGTTTACTTGCATCCGGCTTTCCATTAAAGCCGCCCAAACAGCAGAAAAATTAAGTTCCTTTCCCAATCCTGAGCTTCTTCCACCATCATTTCCGCCATGGTATACCTCCAGTATCTTTATTATACCGCAATAGCAAATGAAGAATCGGCGACAGCGGAAAAAGTATATAATGCCGCTCGTTGGACCAGACAATATATAAGCGGTCATCCTTCAAAAGAATATATTGGAAAATAACGTCATCCGTATCAATACAAACGCGAGTTC
>JAIRPH010000114.1 GCA_031257135.1 Spirochaetaceae bacterium | reverse complement strand
AATCGGCGTCTATCCCGATGGACGGGCGAACCTTTTTCCCGATAGTTTCCTTGAACATCTTGAAATCATGGACGCTCCCTTTGTCTTGCCTGACATCTATGATTTTCTTGCTTTTCCGCTCGATAATTACCTGCGTTTTTATAGTATGCCGCTTCTTTTTACCGGAATACCATTCTTTCTGGTTTTTTGGGGGCGGTTTATAGGGCTTTCGGTTACATCCGCCATGATGTAATCTATAGGCGGCGTTTCGCCTCTGAGAACCCGTTTCCCGGGAAGGTTGAAGGTTTTGTCTTTCGCCAAAGTATCTTCGACCCATTGTATGGTTTCACAGATTCTGCTTTTAGCGGCGCCGTAATCGGCGGCGATACTTTCCATGGTCCTGTATTCCCTTAGGTATTTCAAGGTTGCCGTTAATTTTTCTGTTGCCGTCAATTTTGGGGGTCTGCCGCCTGCTTTATGAAGTTTGGTAAACGCTTTTTGGAGTATGTTTTTCATTTTCTCAAAGGTTTCAGGTTTTACTCCGTACAGCCGTTTGAATGCCGCATCCTTGGCTTCCTGCGCCTGTTTCTCTTTTCCCATTCCCATAGTTTATATTATACACAGTTTCAGAACAAGTCTATTTTTAAATTTATGGACTATCCGTATTGTAATCATTGCCAGAGATATTTAACGAATGTCTCTTATTTGCGGTACACAGACACAAGCGCGCGGTTTTTCTCAGGCATATTTTTTGCTTCAGCCCCGGGGAAATCGAGGTCCCCTTTGGTAAAAATATGATTTCGCAACGGGTCTGTTGCAGGGCTTGTAACTCTCGGAAAAATCCAATAGTATAAAACAATTATCGTATTTTTAGGAGGAGTCATGCCGACGCCGCTTCAAAGCTATCTTGAAAAGACGCCGCCCCATTGTGTGGAGCCGTCATTTGTTTCGTATATCGCTAATTTGCAGGAAATATCCGGGACGATGCCTCGAATCGCCGGGCTAATCGTGAAGGAACTGGAGTCTCAGCGGTCTCATCTCAAGCTGATCGCCAGTGAAAACTACTGTTCTTACGCCGTACAATCGGCAATGGGGAATCTTTTGACCGATAAATATGCGGAAGGGTTTCCGGGATTCCGGTATTACGGAGGATGTGAAAATATCGACGCCGTTGAAAGCGCCGCAGTAGAAGAGGCTAAAGCCCTTTTCGGCGCGGAACACGCCTACGTCCAGCCTCATTCGGGAGCTGACGCTAACCTTGTAGCGTACTGGGCGGTGCTTGCCGCCAAAGTGGAGGCTCCGGCTTTGGTAAAGCTAGGGGAAACCAACCTGAGCAATCTCGCCGAATCTCAATGGGAGGAATTGCGGCGCGCTCTGGGAAATCAGAAGCTCTTAGGGCTGGATTACTATTCCGGCGGGCATTTGACCCACGGCTATCGGCAGAACGTGTCCGCCCGGATGTTCCGGTCCTATTCGTATACGGTTGATCGGACTACAAACCTGCTTGATTACGCCGCGATTGAAAAGCAGGCTCTGGAGATCAAGCCGTTGATTCTCTTGGCTGGATACAGCGCGTATCCGAGAAGCGTCAATTTTCGGCGGTTTCGGGAGATTGCGGATAAATGCGGAGCGGTTCTCATGGTGGATATGGCGCATTTTGCAGGGCTGGTTGCGGGCAAAGCCTTTACCGGCGAGGAAGACCCGGTACAATGGGCGGATATTGTAACCACCACGACTCATAAAACCCTGCGGGGACCTCGAGGCGCGCTGATTCTCTGCAAGAAAGCCTTTGCCGACGCCGTAAATAAAGGCTGTCCCCTTGTGATGGGCGGACCCCTTGGACATATTATGGCGGCGAAAGCGGTCGCCCTCAGAGAAGCCCGGTCCGAAGAATACCGGCAGTACGCCCATAAGATTCGGGAGAACGCCCGGAATCTAGCGGCGGAATGCGCCCGGTTGGGCTTGCGCGTCCAAACCGGCGGTACTGATAATCATCTCTTGCTCCTGAACATCGCCGAGAGTCACGGCTTAACCGGCAGGCAGGGGGAAACGGCTATGTTCGACTGCGGAGTCACGCTGAACCGCAACAGTCTGCCTTTCGATCAAAACGGTCCGTGGTGGACCAGCGGACTGCGGATTGGAGTTCCCGCGGTAACGACCCTCGGAATGGGCGAGGGTGAAATGAAAGAAATCGCTTCCCTTGTTAAGTTCGTACTTGACGGGACTAAACCGGCAGAGTCTACTAAGGGAGGACAATCGAAAGGGCGCATTGTTCTTGAGGATCGGACCAGAACTGAAGCCCGCAAGCGGGTTCAGACATTGCTGGAGGCGTTTCCGCTCTATCCAGAATTGGATTTGCCCTTTCTCAAAGCTCATTTTCTTCCATAAAAGATAAAAAAGCTACTTTTCAGTCCGCCTCTGCCATCCGAGGTTTGGGGAAAACCGCGTCTTTTTCCCCAAAGCTGTCATAATTTTGACACAATCTTCCGGTATGATTTGACTATCAAGTAAAGGGATTTTATGAAAACACAAAAGATATACATCAGCGGCATGACCTGCGTAAGCTGTCAACATAGGATTGAGAAGAAACTGAAAAACGCCGCGGGAATTCAGGACGCTCAAGCCGATTTTGCCGCGGGAACGGCGTCAGTTACTTACGACCCGTCGGCGATTGGCATTGCTGAAATTACATCGGCAATAGAATCTTTGGATTACAAGGTATTGGACGGACCGACCGCGGCGGGTTCGCGTTTTTCCTCAATGCTTGGAACAGCGGTTATCATTCTTGCGCTTTATACGCTGTTTCAGCGTTTCGGGATTACCGCGCTGACTTCAGCGTTTCTTCTTGCCGAAGCCGGTATGAGCTACGGGATGCTGTTTGTTATCGGGCTGATGACCTCGGCGCATTGCGTCGCCATGTGCGGCGGGATAAATCTTTCTCAGTGTCTTTCACGCTCTGCCGCTCGTTGCTCGCCGTTGTCCGCGCCTATCCTGTACAACGCCGGGCGAGTTGCGTCGTATACGCTGGTCGGCGCGTTAGCCGGCGCGCTGGGTTCGACCGTTACGCTGTCAGGGCGGTTTCAGGGTATTGTTCAGCTTATCGCCGGAGTATTCATGGTAATCATGGGAATCAATATGCTCGGATTTTTCCCGTTTCTGCGCCGTTTCAACGTGCGGATGCCGAATATATTTGCGAAAAAAATCCAAGCGGAAAAAGAAGCCGGCAGAAGTCCCTTGATTGTCGGACTGCTTAACGGACTTATGCCTTGCGGACCTCTGCAAGCTATGCAACTGTACGCGCTGTCTACAGGAAGTCCTGCTACCGGGGCGGTTTCGATGTTCATCTTCAGCGCGGGAACGGTTCCGCTGATGTTCGGCATCGGCGCGGCAGGGTTACTGTTGAGCAAGCGGTTTACTTCGGCAGTGATGAAGATCGGCGCAGTCCTCGTTACCGTGATGGGGATGACTATGTTCACCTACGGCTTCGGACTTTCGGGCTTTTCTTTCGGGACGCCGAGCGGAGTAAACGCATCGATGCGAACCGCTAATGTACCTGCGCCAGTTATAGAAAACGGCGTTCAACATATTTCCTCCGCTTTGAGCGCGGGGCGGTATCCGGCGATTACGGTACAACAAGGAATTCCGGTCAGATGGACGATCACCGCGCCCCAAGGAAGCATCAACGGATGCAATAACCGCATGATCATTCGGGAATACGGGATTGAATATCGGTTCAAACCCGGAGAAAACGTAATTGAGTTTACGCCTGACAAAACAGGAAAGTTTCCCTATTCATGCTGGATGGGCATGATTCGGAGCAGTATTACGGTTGTTTCCGAAGCCGCTTCGATTGCGGATATCGGGCGGGAGCCTGACGGGACGCCTCAGCCTGCGGGCGTACAGATTCCTATCGCCGATGTCGCGGTCGCCCGGATAGACAGAAATATTCAGGAAGTTACTATTAAACTCACAGACAACGGATTCGAGCCGTCGATCATTGTGGTGCAAAACAGTATTCCTACTCAGTGGATCATCAGTAACGATTCTCTTGATCCGGGAAACAGCGGACTGATTGTTCCCGCGTACTACGCGCAGGTTCCTATTGAGCAGGGAAATAACGTCATTCAATTTAGACCGGAAGGAGACTTTGATTTCTCTACGATGGATAATATTTTCTACGGCTATGTTAAGGTAGTAGAAGATGTAACTGATATTGATATAGAATCAATTCAAACGGAAGTTTCTAAATTTGAGACCCTGATTTACCCGGATGAATATTTCGATGAGGCGAATCAAGCCGGCGGCGGATGTTGCGGAGGCGGAGCTTGACAGACTCATTAAAATCTTACGCAACCGGTAATAGCTGAAGTTTCAGCCTTGCACGAGGAGTACCTGAATGGGCTATAACGCGCCGAAAGTCCCGCGAATTCTCGTGGTGGATGACGAAAAGCAGATTCTCGAAGTAGTAAAAGCGTATCTTGAAAAGAG
>JAIRPH010000106.1 GCA_031257135.1 Spirochaetaceae bacterium | reverse complement strand
GGAGAACCGGCGTTCTCTCTCAAAGAGCGGAATTCGGGTCTTTTTGAGAGAACATCCGGTTTCGGAGAACCGAAGGCGGTTCTCAAAGCGTCAACATCGGTTCTCGGAGAACCGGCGTTCTCTCTCAAAGAGCGGAATTCGGGTCTTTGAGAGAGAAAAACGCCTCTTTTAGAATCAAGTCGGTAAAGCGGACTAGAGACAGGCGGGGCGGTCTAATATTTAAACTCGCTTTCACCGATGAATTCCCGCAAAATGCTTTGACCGGGAACATACTGAGGCGGGATAGGAGCGAGGTTTTCAAGGAAAGAACAAAGCCGGACCGCCTCGGCGTATTCGGGACTGCTGGGCTTTACGGAATGGAGCAACGGCTCCGCATAAAATTTCAGGACCGCAAGCTCGTAGCTAAGAGCCGAGTTAAAGGCGATGTCCGCGCCGTTCTGGAACGGGAAGATATGGAGCCGTTCTCCCCGCTGAACGCTGGGCCACATCTTGATAGTATCCGCCGCGCTGGTCCCGCGGAACTGGTAATCTCGGACCATCCGCCGCAGTAGCCGGTTATCGCTGGTGGGAATCCGGTTGTGATCGTCAAGGTTGAGCTGAGTCAACGCCGACACATACAGCTTGAACTTGAGTTCCCGGTCTATCTGAGCCGTAAGCGCGTCGTTCAGTCCATGAATACCCTCAACGATGAGAATACTCCGCTTGCCCAGCCGTATCTTCCTGCCTCCCGCTTCCCGGCGGCGTCCGCTCTTGAAATCATAGTCCGGAAGCGTTACTTCTCCGCCGTTGAAGAGGGTCAGCAACTGTTCGTTGAAATAGGAGACGTCCAACGCTTCAAGACATTCGTAATCCGGCTCGCCTTTCTCGTCGCGAGGAGTTCGGTCGGTATTCACATAATAATCATCGAGACCGATGGCTATAGGCTCGATTCCCATTACCTTCAACTCGATAGAAAGCCGCTTCGCGGTTGTCGTTTTTCCCGAACTCGATGGTCCTGCAATCAACGCCACCTTCAGCGTATCTTGCCGTTCGCTGATTCGGTCCGCAATCTGTCCTATTTTCTTCGCCTGAAACGCCTCGGCGACGCGGATGTATTCCTTGATAGTCCGCTCCCGAACCAGCCGGTTCAAATGCCCCACCGAATGAACTCCCAAAAGACGGCTCCACTTTTTATGTTCATTGTAGACCGCAAAGATTTTAGGACTGTCTTCAAAAGGATCAAGCTGATCGTGCCTGCCGGTCCCCGGAAAACAGAGCAACAGCCCGTCTTGATAAGGCAGTAAATCAAAAACCTTTAAAAAACCAGTCCGCGGAACTAGGGGTTCAACATATAAATCCGCAAAACCTCTGCACTCGTTGACCTTGATCTTCGATCCGCTCCGTTCGTCCAGCAATAGCTTGGTGTCAGTCTGTCCGTTTTTCTCAAAAAGCGCGAGCGCTTCAGTATAAGCCATGTAATGAAAGGAAATCGGGAGGTCTGCCGCAACAAGCGTCTGCATCTGAGTTTTCAAGGTTTCCACTTCCTGCTGACTCGGAGCCTTGCCGTCTCCAAACGTGTAGTAATAGCTGTTCCCCAAAGAGTGTCCTACATAGAGATTCCTATCGGGAAATACGTCTCGGGACGCTATGGCAAGCAGATAGGCTAGGGATCGCCGGTATACCATCACGCCTTCGGGAGCGTCTAAGAAGACCGGTTCCAGTTTGACGTTCATCTCAAGGCGGGTGGAAAGAGGGCGAATCTCATTATTGACTTTCACCGCAACTAATCCGCCCTGAACATCGCCGAAATGACTGCTCAGAGTTTCCGCTTGAGTTCCGAAAGGACAAGTCAGCGTAAGTCCGCTGGTAAAATGTATCTGTATATCGTTCATTGATTGCGCCTCCTATGATAGCTTTGTAGTATTTTCTCATGATTCCTAAAAAACCGCAAGTTTTTTCTATGTAGTTAGTAAGCGAACCGTGTATACCGCGTCTGTTTGCGGAAAAAGCCGGAGATTTCATCATAAAAAAGCTCTATAGAAGCTCTTTTAATCTTTCAGAAAAACTAGTATGATTATCTATATGGAGAAGATAAAAAAAATCACGTACCGCAGTGTTCAAAACGCTGTTTACATGAGCCTTCGAAAAAATATTATGAATCTCAATCTGTTCCCCGGGACCGCCATTAGTGAGAAGGAAATGTCTCTCCGCTATCAGGTCAGCCGCACCCCGGTTCGAGAGGCGTTTATCCATTTGGCGAAAGAGGGGCTGGTACAGGTGATTCCTCAAAAAGAAACTATTGTCTCCCTTATTGATTTTTCCCGGGTGGAGCAGGAATGGTTTCTCAGGACCAAGCTGGAAATGGCGGTTATCGAACCGTTTATGCTCGTCTGCAACAAGGACCATTTATCAGCCTTAGAAACCTTAATCTATATGCAACAGGAGGCTTTTGAAGAAAACGCGTATGTTGACTTCCTCAATTACGACGACGATTTCCACCGGGCGTTCTTCGAGGTCTCCGGACAGGATTTAAGTTGGGAAGTTATGGAGAGTATGGGCGGACACTATCATCGCGTCCGCCTGCTGACCCTCAGAATACAGGATATTGCGAAAGAAATTATCGAACAGCATCGAAAAATCTTAGCCGCATTACATAAGCGCGATCTGGAGAAGACCTTAGGAATACTGTCCATCCACCTGCATAAAATCACCAATGAAGAAAAACTGCTCCGGGAACGATTCCCTACCCATTTCGCCTCCCGAGATAAAAAAGACGTCTTCGATGTTGATTTCAGTTAAGCCCTGAAGCTCCGCGTTTGATATACCGTCCCATTCCGGGCGCGCCTTTATACGTTCCGTTTTCGTATACCGGCTCTCCCCGGAGGAAGGTCGCGGTAGGATAGCCCTTTAAGCGTATCCCTTCCCATATCGTATGATCGCAGTTAGAATGCATATTTTTCAGGGTAATCTCGAAATCCTTCGCGGGATCATACAGCACGATGTCCGCATCTTTACCGACCGTAATGCTTCCTTTACTGGTACAGCCGAAGAGCGCGGCCGGCTTTTCCGCGCAGACTTCCACGGCTTTCGAGAAGCTGATTCTGCCGGTATTTGCCGCGGACAGCATATAGGGATACCGGTTTTCGATTCCCGCGCAACCGTTGGGGATTTTCCTGAAATCATGGATGCCTCGGTCTTTTTCCGCCTGCGCGAAGGGGCAATGGTCGGTAGCCACCGCGTCAATGACGCCGCGGCGTATCCCCTGCCAGAGCGCGTCCCGGCTTTCCGGTCCTTTGATTGCCGGAGAACAGACGAAATTCCGCCCAAGCTCCCGTTTATATACCTCGCTGGTAAACTCCAGATACTGCGGACAGGTCTCGGCGTAGATAGGATGCCCCTGCGTCCGGGCTTCGGCTACGGCGTAAAGCCCTTCCTTGCAGGCAAGATGCACGATATATAAGGGCGCGTTCACGGCGACAGCCCAGTGAATCCCCCGCTTGACCGCTTCAGCTTCCACAAATTCCGGGCGGCTCATATAATGATGCCACGGATCGGTTTTGCCGGCCGATACAAACGAAGCTATCCGCGCTTCAAGAACGTCCCGGTTTTCCGCATGAATCGTTGTGAGGCACCCGGTATCTCTTGTTTTTTCCAGAATCTTGAGCAGTACCCCGTCATTAACCATGATGTCGTATACCATGTAGCACTTGAAGCTGGTAATTCCGTAGTCCGCGGCGGCTTGAAACTCATCGAGCAGAGCGTCCCCCGCTCCAAGATCGGTTATAGCGCAGTGAAAGGCGTAATCACAGCAGGCGACGGTCTCGGCCATTGCCCGGCGTTCCGCCACGGTTTCGACGATGCCCTTGCCCTTCGTCTGAGTCGGATAATCGAAAACCGTCGTAACCCCGCCGCATACCGCGGCGCGAGTCCCGGAGTAATAGCCGTCAGCCGATACCAAATCCCCTACGGGCAATTCCAGATGAGTATGAACGTCAACGCCGCCGGGAAGCACATACTTTCCCGCGGCGTCTATTACCCGCCCCGCCTCGCCGCCGATCCGCTCCGCGATGACCGCGATTTTCCCCTGTTCCACGCCGACGTCGGCGCGGAACATCTCAGACGCGGTCACCACAGTCCCATTCTTGATAATTAAATCCATAGTTATATTTACGGCTTGACCATACAAGAAATAAACGCCATGTCCCCTCTCTATTGACAGCTTCCGAAGCGGAAAGGTATACTCCCATTATGAAACTAATACGTTATGCGGACTGCTATGACAAAAATTATGGATAACCGGAAACAAAACATCAAAGAATTGGAGAGCAAAAAACAGGAAGCCCAAAAATCAGCGGATCAGGCGCTGGAACAGATAGGAGAACGGACGCTGATTCGCATGATGGAATGTAAAACGCCGCCGATTCCTGAGTCCGCGGATTATCGCCGTCTGCTTCAGGATATTGCCGATTCTGAAGCCTATATTGCCGCTGTCGAGCAGGATATGCTTCGTTTAAAAGTCCTGCAAGAAACTATAACCGAAAAAGAACAAGACCGTTCTTCCCTAAATCGGGAATTAGCGGACTGCTATGTCCGGCTTGGAGAGAATCTTTTAGATCATCATGAATTCGATTACTGGTGCAGTTCTTATAAACAGCAGATCGAACTGCTTGTTCCTAAAATTAGGTCTTTGGAAGACCGGCTGGAAAAACTCGAGGATATGAACAGCGATACTGTTTTCAGTTGGATAGGCAAAAACGCTCAAAGCATGGTGATTCATTCATTGCTGAACAACAGTCAGGAAAGTTTGCGGCGGATTTATGAGAGTCTTGGAGAAGGGTATATGTGTTCCGAAAGCGGTTTTGAAGATGAAACTATTCTTACGCCTCTGCGTATTATTCGGGACTTGCAGAAAGGCTCTTCAGAGCTTATGGAAGAACTTGCGGCTCTTAAAGCCGCGTATCGAAAAATCGGAGACGCCTTCGGCGCGGACGGCAATCCGCATAAGCGGATTCAGGATATGGAAAAGCATATTGCCCGGATTAAGGGAGAGCTGAAAATCTTATATCTTCGCGTTGGAACTCATGCCGCGGCGGACGGCTTCGCGTCTTTACTGCCTGAAGAAGACGCGCCCCTTTTAGCCGAAATCAAAAAGTTCCGGCAAATCCAGACGGATATTGAAGCGCAAATAGAAAAAATAAGCGTCTCTATCATCATTGACGGCGAAAAAGTAAATATACGGCGATTTCAAAAAGCCATCGCTTATCACCGCCGGCGCATCGCCGTCAGCGAACAGGCGATTACAGCCCTTGAAGAGCGGATTGCCAAAGCGAATCAGCGCATAGAAGACTTAACTCAGCAGTTGTAGACGCGGCTGATATTTTCAATAAATAGTCCTAAAAATAATAAAAATTATTATTGACGTACAAGATATATAATGCTATATAATTTTTTAACAAGGAGTATCTTATGAAGAAATCAATATTTCTGCTTGCGCTGACTCTGATTTTGTCTGCCGCAGGCTGTGACAAACCAAAACCGGCTGACGGCAAAAAAACCGCTGATACCGCTAAAAAAACTGTTAAAATTGGGCTTATATCCTCCAGCAGCGGTTTCGGAGACAACGCCTTTAACGATTTGACTTTGCAGGGCGTAGACAGAGCCGCTACGGATATGGGAATCAGCTATGACAAAATCGCTATCAAAGCCATAGGCGATATTGAATTATCTCTGCGGGATATGGCTTCCGCCGAAGATTACGATCTCGTTATATGTCTTACCTTTGAAGCATTGGAGGCGCTCAAAATTGTCGGCGGAGAATATCCCGATCAGAAGTTTGCCATCATTGATACGTCTCTGGACGCGCCCAATGTGGCAAGCTACATGACTAAGGACGAAGAGGCTTCTTTTATGATAGGCGCGCTTGCGGCGTTGATGAAAGCAGAGGGCTTCAGTAAAACTAACCAGATAGGATTTATCGGCGGCGCGGATCGGCCCAATATCAGAATTTTCTATTCTGGATACGCGGGAGGCGCAAAATATATCAATAAAAATATCCAGATATTTGACGATTATGTCGGCTCTTTCACCGACGTTACCACCGCCAAAGAAATAGCTTCCGCCATGAACAGCAGAGGCGCGGATATGATTTTTCACGCCGCAGGAATGTCAGGCAACGGACTGTTTCAGGCGGCAAAAGAGAACAATACCTATGCTTTCGGGGTAAATATCAATCAAAACTCGGTCGATCCTGATCACATCGCCGCCAGCATGATTAAAAAGGTGGATAACGCCGCGTATGAAGCGATTAAATCGGTAGTAGACGGCACGTTCAGTCCCGGAGTAAGAGCGCTTTCCATGGCTGACGGCGGCGTAGATATAGTAACTGACGGTTCTAACGTCAAATTAAGCGATGCCATCAAACAAAGCCTTGAGGATATTAAACGGAAAATCGCTTCCGGCGAAATCGCGGTTCCCAATTCCGCAGGGACGTTGGAAAGTTTTATAAACAGGCTGTAAAGCCTTGCAGGGCGTTTATGAATCCTATTATCCAAATGACGGGTATCACCAAGCGTTTCGGACCGGTAACGGCGAACAGCCTCTGCGATCTTTCGGTCAATGAAGGTGAAATTCACTGTCTATTAGGCGAAAACGGGGCGGGAAAAACTACCTTGATGAATATTCTCTTCGGTATGTATCGTCCCGACAGCGGAACTATTTATATCAACGGCGAGAAATGCCTTATCCGCAATACCGGCGATGCTTTTCATCGGGGACTCGGTATGATTCACCAGCATTTCATGCTCATCCCGAACATGACGGTTTTGCAAAACATCATCCTTGGGCAGGAAACAGGCAGTTTCAAACTGAACTATGGAGAAAGCCGCCGGAGAACACGCGAAATTACCGGAAAATACGGGCTTGATCTTGAGCTTGACGCTAAAGTAGAAGATATTTCAGTGGGTATGAAACAGCGGGTAGAAATAGTAAAAACGTTGTATCGGGGCGCGAACGTGCTGGTATTGGATGAACCTACCGCGGTTCTGACTCCTCAGGAATCAAACAGCCTAATGCATATCTTGCTTGATATGAAGCGTCAAGGGAAAACTATTATCTTCATAACTCACAAGCTCAATGAAACCATGCAGGTAGCCGACAGAGCTACTATTCTTAGAGACGGCTCCGTAACCGGAACGGTAAAAATCTCGGAAACAAATATACGATCCTTGGCCGGACACATGGTAGGCAGAGAAATTCTTTTTGAGCTGAAAAAAGAACCGTTCCGCCCGGGAAAGCCTCTTCTGGAAATTGAACGCCTTAAACTTCTTCCCAACGCGAAAGGGACAGTAAGTCTTTCTGTCAGGGAAGGAGAAATTCTGGGCATCGCCGGCGTAGACGGCAACGGACAGATGGAACTGGAAGAAATGATCATGGGACTGCGGCAAAAACTTTCGGGAGTTATCCGGCTTAATGGGCATGAAATCGGCAATAGGTCTCCTCTTTCAATCCGGCGGGGAGGCATCGGGTATATTCCTTCGGATCGCCATCATCGGGCTATACTGCCGGGGCTTTCGTTATCGGAAAATTTTCTGCTGGGTTTTCAATCGGAAAAGAAATACGCTCGTCATGGGTTTATCCGCGAAACCAAGCTCGCTCAGGATACCGGCAAATCGATAGAAACGTTTGCGGTAAAAACCTCGGGGGCGCGGCAGAACATAGCCGATCTTTCCGGGGGCAATCAGCAGAAATTGGTGCTGGGACGAGAAGTATCTCCTGAGTACCGGCTGATTTTAGCGGCCCAGCCCGGACGAGGACTGGATATAGGCGCGGTGGAATATATTCATACCCAATTTTTACGGCTCCGTTCTGAAAACAAGGGGATACTTCTTATTTCAGCCGATTTGGAGGAGATTATGAAAATGTCAGATCGCATCGCAGTGATCTACAAAGGCGAGCTGATGGATTGCAAAGAAGCCTCTCGGTATACCATTGAGGAGCTAGGGCTTTTAATGGCGGGGAAAAAACCGCGGCAGGAAGACATTGATTATGATTAAAAAACGCTCGCCTCTTACAGAGGCTGTTCCGCTTGCGGAAAATACGGTTCTGCGCTCTTTTCTTTCTATCATATTAGCCGTTATATGCGCTTCGCTGTTTATTTTGATAATGGGAAAATCGCCGGTTCTTGCCTTTTCTTCGCTTGTTCGCGGCGCTTTCGGCAATTTCCGGGCTTTCGCAAACACCATAAACAAAGCGGTTCCGCTGATTTTTACCGGTCTTGCCGCGGCGCTTGCGTTTAAAAGCGGACTGATGAATATCGGCATTGAAGGACAAATGTATATCGGCGCTTTGTGTAGCGTTTTTATCGCTCTGAAAATTCCCGTCGGAACTCCTGCGTTGCTGGCAATGGTTCTCTGCATTTTGGGAGGCATGACCGGAGGCGCGTGCTGGGGCGCGCTGATAGGTTTCCTGAAAACCAAATTCAAAATCCACGAAGTAATTGTCGCCATTTTGCTGAACTATCTTGCGATACATTTTGTTTCCTATATAGTCAACTATCCTCTGCAATCCGCGGCGGGACTGCCTGAAACGGATATGATCCCTCAGCGTTTCCGTTTTCCTATTCTTGCCGCGAGGACTCAGTTTTCGGCAAGCGCGTTTCTAGCCCTTGCAGGAGTTATCGCATCGTATCTGCTGATCTACAAAACCATAACCGGCTACAAAATCCGCGCGGTTGGAAGCAACGCTTCAGCGGCGGAAGCGGGAGGCATCAATGTCCCGGTCGTTTCTGTTTTGACCATGGGGATAAGCGGGATTCTGGGCGGACTTGCAGGAACCGCCGAAGTTCTAGGCACTTACGGCAAATTGTTTGAAGGATTTTCGAGCAACGCTGGTTTTACCGGGCTTGCGGTAGCGGTGCTTGCGGGAAACAATCCCTTTGTGGTTATTATAACAGGACTTCTGTTCGGCGTTATGGATTCAGGCGCCCGGCAGATGAGCATACGGGCGGGGCTTTCCGCGGATATGGTTATTGTCGTTCAAGGGCTGGTTATTTTCTTTGTTGCGACCCCGGAAATTTTCCGTTTCCTCAAAAAAATATCTTTCAACCGGAAACAAGGAGCTGTAGGATGCTGAAAAGTTTGCTTTCTATTGATAACTTACTATTGATTCTCAGGCTGGCGACTCCTTTGATGCTGGTCGCTCTTTCCAGCACGATTTCCGAGTTGGCGGGAATTATCAGCTTAGGCACTGAAGGGCTTATGTTAATGGGCGCTTTCGGAGCGGTGTTCGGTTCTTATATCAGCGGTAGCGGGACAGTCGGCATCTTAACCGGAATGGCTTTCGGCGCCGCCGCGGCGGGAGTATTTTCCCTGCTCTGCATACGGTATCGATCAAATCAGACGGTCTGCGGGGTTGGACTGAATCTTTTTTCAACCGGTTTTACCGCGGCGGCAACCTACATAGTCTGGCAGAAGGAAGGAGCCAGCGGACAAGTAGCACAGCTTGCCCCGATAACAGTTCCTCTGCTCAACAGAATCCCCGGCGCGGGCAGATTTTTTACTAATCAGTCGCCGATTATATACATCACGATTCTGTTAGTTATTCTATCTTGGTATGTGATGAAGTATACCAAAGTCGGACTCCGGTTCAAGGCAATAAGTATGCATCCCGTTGCGGCTCGCAGTGTCGGCGTGCCGGTGCTGAAGTATCAGTACGCCGCTCTTTTGATAAGCGGCGCGTTGGCGGGTTTAGGGGGCGGTTTTCTATCTATTGTGCAGAACAGCATTTTTGCCAAGAATATGACCGCGGGGCGGGGTTTTCTTGGAGTTGCGGCTAATATTTTCGGGGGCTGGACTCCGCTCGGATCCGCGGGGGCAAGTTTTATCTTCGCCTTTGCTCAGTCGGTGCGGTTTAATATGCTGGAAACAAACGTGCCGGATCAATTCGTCCAGATGCTTCCCTACGGCATTACTATTATCGCGTTAATTCTATTCGGCAAACGTTCCAAAGCTCCTGATGGGCTTGGAAAAATTCAATAACTCATGGAGGAACTATGTCTCTTACTGACAAAATGTTGCATATCAATCTGTCTAAAGGAGAAGTTGGAAAATACGCCATCGTTCCGGGCGATCCGGATCGGTGCGAAAAAATAGCCGCTTTCCTTGACGACAGCCGGAAAGTTACCCAAAAAAGGGAATTCACTACCTGGGAAGGGTATCTCGAAGGACAATTGGTTACGGTTACTTCTACGGGCATCGGCGGTCCTTCGGCGGCAATCTGCATCGAGGAACTGGTAAAATGCGGCGCGGACACTTTTATCCGGGTGGGAACCTGCGCTTCAACGTGCGAGAAGGTTTCCCGCGGCGATATTGTAGTAGTAAACGGTACGGTTCGCATGGAAGGTACCGGCTGTCACTACCTGCCTCTTGAATTTCCCGCGGTGCCGAATTACGAGCTGACGAAGCTCCTTGAGGAAACAAGCCGGGAACTGGGTTTTCCTACATCGGTAGGAATTACCATTACCAAAGATTCCTTTTATACCCAGACGGAGCCTGAAACCAAGCCGGTACGGGAAGAACTTATCAGCCGGTGGAACGCCTATGTGCGAGGCGGAGCAATCGCAACATCAATGGAAGAAGCAACCTTATTCCTAACCGCAAGCAGTCTGGGAGTACGAGCCGCTTCAGTGATGGTTTCCGCCACAAACTACGAAAACGGGGTCTCAAAGAAAAATTCCGCCGACGTATATCCTACAGACGCCATACAGCGGCCCATTAAAACAGCGGTAGAAACCATCAGAAAACTCATTCGCGGCGGGAAATAACGCCGCCTGCAACCCTTCCGGCTTTAGCCGCAGGGGGTGCGCGCTTTTTTTAGAAAAACCTATTGATACAATCCTTTTATATAGCCTATAGTTAAAAGGTTATGGTAAATCAATTTAAGGACCTCATTGTAGGTCAAGTTCAAGTTCTAACCATCGATTTCAACGAAGCCCGCCATGAAGTCGCTTGTTTTGTTCTCTCCAAAGTAGAATTTTTCGATGATCGTACTATTCGGAAAGTTCTTGTTCATGTTGAGGACGCAAAGTTTGGTAACTTTCTTGCAATTCTTGATAATTGGAAAAGCAAGGGAGCATACTATTTCACCTTTCATGATGTTCGGAAACCGGTTATCCAAAAAATTATGCCCCATTGGAAGGATAACCATTATCAGCATGATGTAAAGTCCGCTAAAAAAATATGGGATGTCATAAATAATGACGACTCTTATTTCCTCCAGTATCTCGATAATTTTCGATCTTTGAACGATATGTTCGCGTTTGAAGAATAAGGGAACCCGGACGGCGCGGCTGTTCCGGCTTTGCGCCGTCCGCTCTATGATACTAGAAATTATTACCCCATGATTTATAAAAGGAGACGAGTATATGCTGAAAATTACGTTTATGGGGGCTGGAAGCACGGTTTTCGCCCGGAATGTGCTGGGAGATTGTATGAGTACTCCGGCTCTGCGGGACAGCGATATTGCGCTGTACGACATCGATCCGAACCGCCTCAAGGAAAGCTCCGCTATTCTTGAGGCGATAAACCGGGGCAAAGGCGGAACCGCCCGGATTTCAGGCTACTTAGGGAAAGAACGCAGACGAGACGCGCTCAAAGACGCGAAGTTTGTGGTGAACGCAATTCAAGTCGGAGGCTATGATCCCGCAACGATTGCGGATTTCGAGATTCCCAAAAAGTACGGATTGCGCCAAACTATCGCTGACACCCTCGGAATCGGAGGCATCATGCGGGCATTACGGACAATTCCGGTACTGGAAGAATTCGCGCTGGACATCGAAGCCGTCTGCCCTGACGCGTGGTTTCTAAACTACACCAATCCGATGGCAATGCTCACAGGCTATATGCAGAAGCACACCGCGGTAAGAACAGTAGGACTGTGTCACAGCGTACAGGTCTGCTCAGAACATCTGCTCAAGTCTTTGGA
>JAIRPH010000097.1 GCA_031257135.1 Spirochaetaceae bacterium | reverse complement strand
GGAGAACCGGCGTTCTCTCTCAAAGAGCGGAATTCGGGTCTTTTTGAGAGAACATCCGGTTTCGGAGAACCGAAGGCGGTTCTCAAAGCGTCAACATCGGTTCTCGGAGAACCGGCGTTTCGGCGCCGGTTATTGGTTAGCCTGCCGCGATGGTCGGTTCTGCGGAAAAGTCCCAGGGTTCGTAGATTTTGGGGACATCTCCTAACAGTCGTTTGGTATAGTCCGATTTGGGGTGGAGGATGGCTTCGTCTGCGGTTCCCCGTTCTACGATGATCCCGTGTTCCATGATGTAGACCGTATCGGAAATATAATAGGCAAGTCCAATGTCATGGGTAATAAACACGATGGTCATGTTGATTTCATCCCGCAGTTTCAGGAGCATATCGAGGATCGTAGCTCTGGAACAGGCGTCGATCATGGAGGTAGGCTCGTCTGCGATGAGCAGTTTAGGGTGAAGCATGAAGATTCGGGCGATCATGAGCCTCTGCATTTGTCCGCCTGAAAGCTCGAAGGGGTACTTATTGGACAGCTCCTCGAACTTGAGGTTTACAAAAGAGCAGGCTTCCTTCATTTTTTTGAATTTTTCGTCAGGGCTGAGTCCGCTTCCGCCTTGAAGCCGGATGCAGTCGAGGAGAACCGAATCGATCTTGTTAAAGATGTTATACGTTGAAAAGGGGTCTTGAAAGATCGCCTGAATGTTCTGCCAATAGAGCTTGCGCTTTGCCTGGGTGGAAATATCTCTAGGTTTTCCCTCAAAGGAGATTTCCCCTTTGGTGGGGCTGAGAAGCCCTAATATCATCTTCGCTAGGGTAGTTTTACCGCTTCCGCTTTCGCCTACGATGGACACGATTTCGCCTCGGTGGAAATCGAAATCCACATTGTTCACCGCAATAGTTTTTGTGTCGCCGAAGCCGAATTCTCTGGTCAGCCCCTTAGCGGACAAAAAGACTTCGCCGTATTTGTTTCGTATCATACCTCTGCGCCTCCAGTATTATCAAGCAGATTAGGGAGATCGTTTTCGTAAATCTCATACAGCTCTTCCAGCTTGTGCCGGCACCGATAGGTTCTGCCGGGAGAGCCGGTCTGTTCGGGTACCGCGGTTTTGCGACATTCAGGGTCGGCGAAGCGGCACCGCTCGCCGAAGCGGCATCCTTCGGGACGTTTTTTCAGGTTCGGCGGCGCGCCCGGAATCGCCATGAGGACATGACCGCGGGTTCCCTCTTCAGGCACGATGATCGAATTCATCAAGCCCTTGGAGTAAGGCATAATCGGATCAAAGATCATTTCTTTCGCGCTTCCCCGTTCCACGATTTCTCCGGCGTACATTACCATGATGTCGTCGGTTACGTTGTAAAGGAGGGGCAGTTCATGGGTGATGAACAGCATTGACCGGACAAAGCCCTTTTCCATGAGATCATGGAGCAGTTTGATCACGATTTTTTGAGAAGATACGTCCAGCGCGGAAGACGGCTCGTCGGCGATCAGCACCTTTGGGTTCAAAATCGTGGATATGGCGATAACCGTGCGCTGTTTCATGCCTCCTGACAATTCCACCGCGTACTGGTCAAGGACTTTCGGGGGCAAGTTGAGAATCCCGAAACGTTCCTCCGCCATGTCCCGGATTTCTTTCTTAGACATTTCCTTGCCGTGGGCTTGCAGTACATCCTCGATAAACCGGATGATCTTTCTGGTCGGGTTCAGCGCGTTCATCGCCGCTTGGGGAATGTAGGCTACATCGGTTCCCAGCACGGTTTTTCGGATTACGTCAGGGTTCAGACTGGTAATATCTTTCCCGTCGATGATGATATGCCCTGATTCGTAATGCAGAGGCGGGAAATAATAGCCCATAACGCTCATAGCAAGGGTGGATTTCCCGCATCCCGATTCTCCGGCTATCCCTAAAGACCGTCCGTCCTCTAAGCTGAAAGAAACCCGGTCTACCGACCGGACGCTGTCGCCCATTCGGGTTTTGTAAAAGGTGGTTAGTTCCTTAACCTCAAGCATGATACTCACAAGCTAACTCCTTATCTGCGGATTAAAGACTTGATCTAGACCGGAGTTGATCAGGTTAAGGGAGAACGTAATCAGCGCGATAACGCAGACCACCGGCAGAAACGCCCACCACGCGCCGTTAGGAAGCGCGCTGAAGTTGACCGCCCAGTTCATCATAAGCCCGAGGCTCGCCACGTTTTGAGGACCAAGCCCCATCATGGAAAGGCTCGCTTCAGCGAGAATCCCGGAAGCCATCTGAAGGATAAACGCCATCATCACGTAAGACGCCACATAGGGAAGAATATCGTGAATGATAATCCTGGGCATACTGTGTCCCGAAAGTTTAGAAAGATTCACGTGATCCCGGTTCCGCAGAGACGTTGTTTGAGCCCGCACCGACCGGGCTGTCCAGGGCCAGGCGGTAATCCCGATGACTAAGGCGGTAGTGATAAAACTTCGGGACTTGAGGCTTACCGATATGAGAATCAAAATCACAAAGGACGGAATCACAATGAAAACATTGGTGACCGTGGTGAGAATGTTATCGATTTGTCCCCCCACGTATCCCGCCAATAACCCGATGCTCAGACCGATGATGGTAGCGATAGTTCCCGCCATAAGCCCGATCAGCAGGCTCGTCCGGGTTCCGGCTACCAGTTCGGTCAGGACGTCCCGTCCGAAGTTGTCCGTGCCGAGAAGGTGAAGGATTTTAGGCGTTTCCTTCTGAATCGCAGTAAAACCGAACTGAGCCATCAATTCGTTCATGGCTTCGTCTTGGGGCGCGGCGGCCGCGCTTCCTGAATCGGCTTCTTTTTTCGACTGCATCATCTCGAAGAGGTTCGGCGTTTCAAACATGGAGCCTTCCATTTTCAGCGGGTCCCGATGCACAAAAACAGGATAAAAGATAACTATCAGCAGTATGAGAGAAATCGTGGTAAACCCGAACCGGAATTTACCGGATTTGAAAGCCGTTTTTAAAATATGTCCCATTATCCTTCCTCCTGTTGGGTGAGCCGGATCCGCGGATCGATGACGCCGCAGAGAATATCGACCAAGAAATTAGCCGCTAAGACCGTAATGGTAATCATCAGAGTGCATCCCGAAATAACCGGGAAGTCTTGACTGCCGATAGCCCTAAACAGAGTCGTGCCGATGCCCGGGTAGCTAAACACGATTTCAGCGATGATATTGCCGCCGATCATGGTTCCCAGAGACAAGGCAAGACCGGTTATCTGAGGAAGCATGGCGTTGCGGAACACATACCACACAATCCGGGAGTCTTTGATGCCCATAAACCGGCTGTATTTCACATAATCCGCGTTCAGCTCGTAAATCGACATTTCTCGCATCCCTAGGGACTGACCCCCGATTGCTACCAGCACCATCGTGATAAACGGAAGCCGATAGTGGCTGATCATGGACAAGATGAACTGAGGATTCGACCAATCCGGCAGGAGGTCAAAGGCGTAGCCCAAGCCCCGGGGAAAGAGACTGAGCTTGTTCGCCAAAAAATAGACGTTTACAATGGCAAGCCCGAACGCGGGAATTGCGGCAATAAAGAGAAATACAGGAAAAAATACCTTGTCAAATACGCCTTTCCGGTAAGCCGCCAAGGCGCCGAGACTGTTGCCCAAAATCCAGCCCGTAAAAATCGCGGGAATCTGAAGCCGCAGGGTCCACGGCACCGCGCCGCTGATAATATCGGAAACCTTCCGGGGATACTCGACAAAGGAAACGCCCATGTTTCCCTGAAACAAATTCCCGATATAGATGAAAAACTGTTGCCAAATCGGTTTGTCCAGACCGAACTCGGCCATATAGGCTTCGTAAATCTGTTTAACCGCGGCGGCGTCGGTTAATCCCTCGGTGACCTGAGCGACAAGCGACGCAACCGGATTTCCCGGAATAAGCCGGGGAAGCAGAAAGTTCAGCAGAATCGCGATAAAAAGCGTAATCCCGTACCACATTAACTTTCTGCCCAGATATTTTTCATATCCTTTCACTGCATATACCTCCTCGCAATCCCGCAGAGGGAACCTTACCGTTTAACCGGGGTCAGCTTATACAAAGACAACAGTCCGTAGCCGTCAATGCAGAGAGTAGGCGGAATATTGGAGCCGTCGTTAAACTTGGGATACCCTTCCCAATAGCTTGTATTGACCGTATGGAACCGCAACGGACGATACATCAACGCCACACACGGGACATTCTGAAGATAGATAATATTAAGCTGAGTATAAAGCTGTTTCAGCGCGGTCCCATTGGTTTCGGTAGAGATTTTCGCAAGAATATCGTTTACTTCCTGATTCCGCCAGCGTCCCCAGTTCTGAATGTTGTTCGGAACTCCCTCGGGCGGCATTTCATTGCTCCCCAGCGCAAGATTAAGCCGGGCCCGGGGATTATCCGGTCCTACGCCGCCGTAGTTATGCAGAGTCATATCAAAAGTGGTATTATCTTTGTTCTGTTGCCATACTACTTGGGTCGGAAAGTTGGTGCTAATATCGAGACCTATGGCTTTCGACGATTGAGACACCACTTCCAGAGCGGCTTGGAAATCAGACCACCCTGAGGGACATTCCGCGGTAAACGAAAGCCGGACCCCGTTCTTGGCGCGGACGCCGTCGGCTCCCTTGACCCAGCCGGCTTGATCCAGCAGAGTATTCGCCGCGGCGACGCGGGCGTTCAAATCTCCGCTCCACTGATACGGCTTCACCGCGTCCCAGTCAACCAGATTCTGTTCAGCGGGAACCGAAAGCATATACGAAGCGGTCACCGGCGCGGTATAGCCGCTCATAGCGTTTTGACCGATGGTATTGAAATCGAGGCTCATTGCGATTGCCCGGCGGACCGCAGGATCGTCAAGACCGGGTTTTTGCGTATTAAATACCAGCGTAGGAATAACCCCGGGGAAATAATACGGCGCTTGAGGAATATAGGTTTCTACTTTCGCGCCTTGCTCCCACATCCGCCACACTTGGGAAATAAACTGCTGAGAAACATCCACTTCTCCGGCTCGGAACGCGGCATCGCCGGAAGCGTTATCCTTAAACACGTTATGGACGATATATTTCGGAGCCGGAAGTTTCCCGAACCGGGAAGAATGTTGTCCCCAGTAATTATCGTCCCGGATAAGGACGCATTTGGTTTCGTCGTAGATATAGGGCTTATACGCGCCGGTTGCAACCGGATTCAAATTCGGATACTGAGCGACAGCCATTTTGTTTGATTTATTCGGGTCCGTTTCAGCGAGAATCTTGTCCCAGTCGGCTTTGGAAGTGATGTACAAGCCGCAGAGGGATTCCTCAACCTTTTTGGGATTCCAATTCGCAGGACTGGCTTTAATTTCAAAGGTATAATCGTCTTTTGCGGTTACGCTGTCGATATATACCCAGAACCCGGACCCCAAAGCCTGATAGTCCCTTTGCAGGATGTAAGAGTTTACCACATCCGCGGAGGTCAGTTTTGAGCCGTCGTTGAAATGGACATTCTGGTTCAGCGTAACCGTCAAGGTCTGTCCGTTCCATGTATAGGTTTCGCCGATATGAGGATACATTTTCCCATCAAGCAGGTTGAAGAGGAACAAGGTTTCATAAATGATATTTCTCGCTACGGCTTCGACGCCGGTAAGCCCGAAGGTCATTCCAACCCCGCCGTAGGGGTTAAAATGGGTCACCGTACCCCAAAGGATACCGTTGAGATACAGGGTTTCATTTCGGGGCAAACTCCCTGACGCGGCGGTTCCCGAACTTGTGCTAACGGTTGGAGTTCCCCCCCCCCCCCCAGATGTCTGCTGTCCGCTGTTGCCTTTGCCTCCGCAACCGGCGATCAACACTGAAACCCCTAGCGCGCCCGCTAGAACGGTTTGCTTTTTTAACATAAACTTCTCCTAAAAAATAAATAATACTTCCCATTCGGGAAGAAATCGGATATCAAATAATGATACAGACCCCTTCTCTGATATGTCAACAAAAATTTGCAAATATGCCGCTAAAAAGTTTCAGAATACCCAAAAGAGGTACGCCCTTAAACCAATGCTTTTAAGGCTTCCCCTAGTCCCAACTAGTTTATTGACAAAAAGATATATAGTAATTATCCTTATTGATTATGAGAAGAACGCCATGATTGAAACCGTCAACAACCCCACGCCTAAAGGCGGGGGCTTGAGGCTTGGGTCTCTTTCGAGGCTTGCTCCTCAAGATTTCTGCTTCTTCCCGTTGCCGGTATTTCCACAGCAGTTTCACTCTTGTTCCCATAAGCCAGAGCCGCCATGTCCGCAGACTTTAATTCCCCGCGCCGCACGGGTATGCGTTTCCCTAATTCAGCAAGATTTTCCGCCGCATTCCTATCGCGATTGTGCCGCGCCCCGCACTCAGGACACGCCCATTCCCGCTCGCGCAACAGCAAATCTTTCTTTACATATCCGCATACATGACACGTCTTTGAACTCGCAAACCATTTGTCCGCT
>JAIRPH010000087.1 GCA_031257135.1 Spirochaetaceae bacterium | reverse complement strand
GGAGAACGAAAAATTGCCGGCGAACTCAATGTGCTTTGGCTTGCCGGCATGAATCAAACAGCGGTGATCAAAGATATGGTAGTTACCGATTTTGAAAAACGGTTCCCCGGACTCAAGGTCAATATGGATGAATCTCCCAACAATGAGATTTCTCAGAAAGCTCTGTTGGAAGCAACCGCGGGAACCGGAGCGTATGATGTGGTTATGCAAGCAGGAACTCTGCCTCAACTTGCTAATATTAACGCGCTGTATCCGCTGGACGATTTTATCAAGCGGGATAATTTTGACATCAGCAAGATGGTTGACAACGGCATCAGCTTTAAAGGACGCTACTACGGTATTCCGGTTCGGTACGATGCGTTTCTTTTTCACTACAACGAGGAACTGTTTATCGCCGCAGGGCTTGATCCGGATAAGCCTCCTGCAAACTGGGAAGAACTGGAAGAATACGGCAGGAAACTCACCGGAAACGGCAAGTTTGGCGTTTCCCGCGGATACGGCAACAACATCCTCGCCGAAGCCTTTGTGAATACCGTGTATTCTCTCGGCGGCGATATTTGCGACGCCGACAATAATCCTGTGTTTAACAACGCAATCGGCGTTCAAGCCCTTACGATTCTTATGGGCGAGCTGAAAGACAGCAAGATAGTAAATCCCGCGGCAACGGGCTGGAATTATTCGGAAGAAATCGCCGGGTATCTGAGCGGAGAAGCGGCGATGTTTATTCATTATCCCGCCCGGTATATCGACGCGAATTTCAAGCCTGATCGCTCCAAGATCATCGGCAAAAGCCGAGTCGCTCCGATGTTCGGCAAGAATGTGCTGACCAAAGGCTCCTATGCGCTGATCTTCAACTCTTCCAAACAGAAGGACGCCGCATGGGAATTTCTCAAATGGCTCGCGGATCCTCAGATGCAGAAAGCGGTTATTCTTGCCGGCGGCGATTGTAATCCTACCAACTTGGACACGCTACAGGATGCTGAATTGCAGGCAAAGTACGCTTCATTAGGCGCTATTTCAGGTCAATTCGCCAAGGCTAAAACATGGCCTCAGACCACCCAGACCGAAGCGATTTCCGCAAGCATGAACAAATATATGAACATGGTTGCTGTCGGCGTAATGGATGTTCAGGACGCGCTGGACGCCGCGGTAAAAGAAGCGCGGCAATTCCTGATCGACTCAGGAGAACTGAAACCGTAACGGTATTGATCGTGTTTTCCGCCTGTCGGCGATAGACGGAAACAGGTTCCAAAAAAGGATCGAGTATCTATATGGAAAGAAAACAGTCTAAATATCTGTGGAACAAGTACCGGATTGGGCTTGTATTTACGGCTCCGGCATTTTTGATGGTTTTATGTTTCGCGGTATATCCTACCTTGTATACGATATATTTATCGTTTTTCAAATACAACATGGCCTCTGGAACGCCCCGGCGGTTTCTAGGACTTGCGAATTACATCAATCTGATTAAAGATACTCAATTTATTCATGCCATTGCGGTGACTCTGGCGTATACCTTCTGGGGCGTAGCGTTTACTATGATTTTCGGCGTACTTCTCGCGCTTCTGCTCAACAAGGACGGTATCGTTCCGGGTATCCTGCGCTCAGTATCGCTACTGCCTATGCTGATTTGTAGCGCCGCGCTGTCTGTCGCTTGGGCGTTGATGTACAACTACAGTTTTGGAGTACTGAACGCAATACTCGACGGCATTGGACTTCAGAAGATCAATTTTTTAGGAGAGGTGAAAAACGCGCTTCCTTCATTAATTGTTCTGGATATTTGGCAGTTTACTCCCTTCGTGATGATTTTGGTTTTGGCAGGACTCAAGGGAATTGCCAAAGAACTCTACGAAGCCGCGGAAATTGACGGCGCCAATAAAGCTCAGAGCTTTTTCAGCATTACCCTGCCGTCTATTAAAGGCGTTCTTATTACAACGCTGATTATGCGTATTATTGATACCTTTAAAACCTTTGAAAAGCCTTTTATGATGACCAATGGAGGACCCGCGCTGTCAACCGATACGATTAACCTCCATGTGTACAATACCGCTTTTATCAGTTATGAGCTTGGATATGGTTCTGCCGGCGCGTTATTAATAACGATACTGATAGCCCTTTTAAGCGTCCTGTTTATGCGGATTTCAGGCAAGGCTCAATAAAGAAAGGAGGAAATTATGAAGCTTACCGTCAAAAAAAGAATTTTTGATGTTTCCACTTCGGTTGTTGGTATTATCATTGTCTTTATTATTGTATTTCCTATTTTCTGGATGGTTCGCTCGTCATTACTGCAAACAGTGTATGTCTATCAAACGCCGCCAGTTCTTATCTTCAAGCCGACGCTTTCGGCGTTTATCCGAGTGTTTACCCGGCAGAACTACGCGTTGCGTTTTATGAACAGCGCTTTTATCTCAATAGTTACGACAGTATTTGCGCTGTTCTTTGGTTCAATGGCGGCTTACGGGATTTCCCGCTATCCTCTTCCGGGCGCAAGATCGATGCCGATGATTTTCCTGTTTTTAAGGATGCTTCCTACTATTGCAACGTTAGCGCCGGTATTTCTTATGTTTAACGCATTGCATCTCATTGATACCTACCGCGGACTTATATCTCTGTATATAACCGGCGCTATTTCTATGGTGGTATGGATGATGTGGGGATTTTTTTACACTCTTCCCAAAGAGATAGAAGAATCCGCTTTTATTGATGGGTGCGGGCCGTTTCGCGCGTTTATAAGCATAGTTATTCCTATGTCAACGCCTTCGCTGGCGGCTCTTGGTATTCTTTCTTTTACCGGCGCATGGAACGAATTTATGATGTCGATTATTTTAACTCGCCGTCATGTTATTACTCTTCCACCGGGAATCAAATTTTTGATGTCTCAAGCTGATTTAAGCTGGGATATGATTTCCGCCGCGGGGACGATCGTTAGTATTCCTATTTTGATATTCTGTCTTGCGGCGCAGAAATACTTTATCGGCGGACTGACTTTAGGCGCGGTTAAAGGATAAGGAGCGGTTATGGAGTATGTTGAATTCGGCAAGACCGGCGTGAAAGTAAGCCGTCTTGGTTTTGGCGGCGCAGTAGCAGGACTTAAAAACTATCTTCACGCCTACGATCCGTCACAGGATGACTCTAAAAAGTCGGTCTATCACGCGTTGGAAACCGCGTTGGAGTTGGGGATTACCTATTTTGACACGGCTCCCGGTTACGGAGACGGTATGTCCGAATCCATGTTCGGCGAGGTACTCGGTAGCGTTGACCCTAAAAAATTTTTCTTGGCTACCAAATGCCCGCCTACCGATTACAACGGCGTTATGCGGTCTGTAGAAACAAGCCTGAAACGTCTGCGCCGGGATTACCTTGATCTGATTCAGATTCACGGAAACAGTTATTCTGATGAAGAGGTGCGTCAGCTACTCGGATCGAAAGGCATGGTAGAAGGCATGGTAGAGCTGAAAAAAGCCGGCGTAGTCAGGTTTATCGGTTTTACCAGCGAGGACAATAATCGCGGGCTTTTTGACCTGATGAATTCGGGACGCTTTGACGCTGTGCAGATGTGTTATAATATTCTGTTTCAGCACGGTTACGAGCCGAGCAGACCCTTCGGCAGTCTCTTTGAAGCGGAAAAATGCAAACTCGGTATTGTTACTATGCGGGCCCCTACTTCAGGGACGTTCCAGCGTTGGATGAAGATGATCAGACCGGATGATGCCTTTGATTATACGCAAGCGCTCATTCAGTTTGTACTTTCCAATCCTCTGGTAGATGTAGCGTTGGTAGGAATGCGTACCGCCGACCGGGTACGGCAGAATGTTGCAATCGTTAATGATCATGCCGGACGGATCAGTCTTGATGACGTTCACGGCAGGTATGTTAAGGAGTAATCATGTACTGGTATCAAAAAAATCTGCGTTTTTTGCAGACTGTGTTGCGCGAGATTGACATCATTGATTACGACGCTTCAAGCGTAGCGGATTATATGAAACGTGTCAACGCCAACGTACTGGTAGTCAATGCCGGAGGAGTTATCGACTTTTTTGACTATCCTAACGAAATGGCAAACAGGAACCGCTTTTACAAAGAAGAAATTCTGCCGCGGATTTGCGATGTGATACATAAAGCGGGTATGTATGTTATCGCCAGAGTCGATTTCCGCGGACCTGAGCTTCGGCGGTACAACCTGCATCCTGACTGGGTTGCTTTGGATCAGGACGGTAATCCCCGGATTGGCCCATTCAAAGGGGCGAACATATACAAACCCTGTTATAATTCCCGATATACCGGAGATCATGCCGAGGCGTTGATTGACTATCTTTTGTGTCATTACGACATTGACGGCATCTGGGAAAATTCTCTGGGTTTTGATAACGCCCCCTGTTACTGCAAAAACTGCCGCGACGCTTATCGCGCCGAAACAGGAAAGGAAATTCCCCGCCTGCCCGGAGGTTCTAACGATCTTTCGGCATTAGATACGCCGGCGTTCAGTGAATACCGGACATGGAAAGCAAAACACGCGGATATGCACATCGAGCGGATGCGGAAAGCGGTCAAAAAATACGGGGAACAGAAAGCCTTTTGCGCGGAAATTTTTGATCTTTACAGCGATCAATTTACGCGTAATACCGGCATTGATCATCACAACGCAAAAAAGAGTTTCGATTTTATCGTAAGTTGCGCGTTCCTCAACAAGAACCACACCGCCGATTCCCGGACGTGGGATATTATCAATAACTCCGCTACTACCATTCGGTTTTCCCGGGCTTTGGCTCCCCAAAAACAGCCGGTGATCGTAACCGGCGGCAACGGAACCCGCTGGCGTTATGTCAAAGACCCGATTGTGGATCATCGCTTGTGGATGTGGCAGATTGCCAGCGTCGGAGGCGGAATATGGAACTGTTACTTCAACGGACAGCACCCCGGACGCGCCCATGATCGCCGGGCGGCGTATAGCGAACAGGATATCTATACCTATCTCGCTGATAATTCCGAACTCATCTCAAATACGGCGCCGGTTATGGACGTAGCGATTTACTATTCTAACGCTACCAGAGATCATCTCTTAAAAACAGATGAGAAACAGGATGACTACGGAGTGTATATCCGAGGTATTGAACGGGTTTTGCTGGAACACCATATTCAGTACGGTTTCATTCCTGATTCCGAACTGTCCCCTGCGCGGCTGGAGGGAGTGAAAGCATTGCTACTTCCCAATACCGCGTACATTTCCGACCGGCATTTGGACATAATCCGAGACTATGCGCGGAACGGCGGCGGGCTTATCGCTTCTCGGAAAACGTCTCTTTTTGACGAAAAAGGCAATGCCCGCGGGGATTTTGGACTTGCGGATGTACTAGGAGTACATTACACCGGTATTCTCCTTGATACCGCTGATGATACCTATCAGCTCATTCGGGATAAGGAAAACCCGATACTCAAAGATGTAGGGGACACTGATATTCTGATTAACGGTGGTTCCACTATGCTGGTAACGCTGGGAAACAAAGACTATCGAATTGCCGCAACTCACATTCCCACTATTCCTAATCAGCCGCCGGAGTACGCATGGATACCTGACATGAAAACCGATTATCCGACCATTGTGAGCGGACGCTACGGAAAAGGAAAGACAGTCTATTTTGCAAATGCAATAGAATCGCTGTCTTTTTTAAATGGCCATGACGACTATACCGAGGTATATAAAAACGCGCTGGACTATGTTACCGGCGGCGATTATGTTCTTAACGCCTCCGCGCCGAGAAGTGTTCAGATCAATGTTATCGCCGATCAGAACAATAGGGAGCATTATATCGTTGCGCTGATCAATACTACCGGCGTTTCTCAGCGGCCTTTGAAGGAATTAGTATCAGCGCCGGCGGAACTGCGGATTCCGCTACAGGGACGCCTGCTGAAAAACGCGAAGACGCTGTGGGGCAGAGACCTCCGAGTTTCTCAAGATGGAACCGATGTACTGATTTCAACTCCGGCGCTTCATGAATTTGCCAGCGTTGAGATTCTATTGGAAAAGTCAGCCCTTGGCTGATGTATATTATTTTTGGAGGAGATTATGAAAAGACTGTTTTGTACAGTTCTGACGGTTTTGCTTGCGGGCTTAGGGCTATACGCCGGAGGCAAAAGAGATTCAGGGAACGTTACTATCCGGTTTGCCACCCAGACGTTCAAAGAGGGATCGGTATTGGATCAGGTTCTTGCGGAGTTCAGAAAGGAACATCCCAATGTGAATCTTGAAGTTGAGGAGTCCCCGGGTAATGATCTGATTACCAAGATCAATACTGATATTCAGGCGAATAATTGTCCCGATGTATTTACCTACTGGCGTCCTGAAAAAAAGTGGGATTTTGACAAATACGTTTCTATCGGGGCTATCGCTGATCTGGGAGAGTTGAAGAACTCTGATTTTTACAACGGTATGTTCCCGGATTACGCATGGAAAACCGGCTCTATGCCCAACGGCATGATAGCGGGTATTCCGCGACAGAACTACTACACTTGTTTCTTGGTAAATAAAACGATATTCGCTAAAGAAGGTATTGAGCTTCCTACTGACTGGAATAAGCTGGTTAACGCCTGCGAACAGCTCGCCGCTAAAGGGTACATTGTGTGGGCTACCGATACCGCCGAAGGGCTTGACGACGCTTCTCGGCTTTTCAACGCCGTCATTGAAGGTACCCTTGGTAATGCCAGAGGTATTAGCCTGATGACCGGAAAAGAATCTTGGCAACAGAGCGATGTTATTGAAGCGTTGAGTTATTTTATGCAAGTTGCCAAAAAAGGCTACGCTCCAGATGATTCCAGCGTTCTTGATGCAACCACGGTCATTACTAAGTACCTCAACACGGGCAGAGCGGGAATGATCATTCAAAACGCCGGTCAAGTGTGGACTAATATTCCATTTGCTGTTATGGATAATTTTGTTGCCCTGAACTTTCCCCTAACCCCGGCTTCAAAGCTCAAGGGAGCCTTCAATGAATTGGACCTTACTAATCTGGTTTACGCTTCCGCAAAGGCTTTTAACGATCCGGTGAAAAAACCGATCATCATCGAATTGATCCATAAACTCACTTCTAGGGAAACTGCGATACGTTATGCCGAGGATGATCGAGTTATTGTTCCGCATCTTGGCATCGCGATAAATCCCGCCAAAGTTCACGCCCTCCAGACTCAGGCGATGAATCTCGCATACGCCGCGGAATCTTACAAGTGGATGCTTTCCGCCACCGCCTCGAATATAGCGGACGATTTCCGGCTGACCATCAATGGGGTTTACTTTGGAGAATTTTCCAGTCCTCAAGAGCTTGCCCGGAGACTTGATGACAACCTCTACGGCAAGCAAAACTGATAACTATACAACGAGGGTAGGAATACTGTCCCTCGTTGCATAATAATAGGAGGATAAATGTGGGAGGACTAAAATTTCGCAGAACAGTTATGCTGTTTTTAATTCCCGCTGTTGTATTGTATCTGCTTTTTTTCGTATATCCTTTTCTCAAGACGATCTTTTTCAGTTTTACTAATTGGGATGGATTTGTTACTTATCAGTTTATCGGATTCGGAAACTATGTAAAAATAATGAAGGATGCTGTTTTTCAGCAGTCTCTCGCGCGGGTTTTTATCTGGGTCATTGCCGCGCTGATTTTTAAAGTGGGTTTGGCTTTAGTTACTGCGTATGTCCTGCGCCGTAAAATGCCGGGCATCGCGTTTTTTCGTACCATAGTGTTTATTCCCTATATTATGTCTTCCGCCGCGATGTGCTTGATGTTTTCAATTATGTACGATAAGGAAATCGGCTTTTTTAATATTGTATTGAGAAGTATCGGGCTGGACAGCATTACCCGTTACTGGCTTGCTGATCCGAAAACCGCGTTCGGCTCGGTAATTGCGATACCGATCTATCAGGCGATAGGGTATTTCTTTGTTATCCTTTTTGCGGCAATGCAGGATGTTCCTGAAGAGCTTTACGAAGCAGGCAGAATGGACGGAACGAATTCTATTCAGGAATTTTTCTATATTACTTTGCCCGGCGTCTGGAAGACTCTGGCGGTATGTATAACTTTATCAATAAACGGAACCTTCCAGAATTACGATTATATTTTTATTTTAACCTACGGCGGACCTAATCATGTAAGCGAGGTTCCCGCGACGTATATGTACAAGGCGTTGTTCACCCGGAGCGAGTACGGTTACGGCGGCGCGGTGGCGATGGTAATTTTTCTCTGCGTTCTGGCGTTGACACTGTTAGTGAGAAAAACTGTGTCAACCAGATTTTCTACCGAGTAGGAGCGGTTATGATTCAAAAGAGTCCATTGTTTTATGCCGGACAAATCGCCAAGATGCTGTTTCTTGCGTTTTTGGTTTTTATTTCCCTGTTTCCGATATATTGGACTGGAGTGAATTCATTCCGTACCAATACTCAGATATACAGCGCGTTCAGTATCTTCCCAGAACAACTGAATTTTGAGGCGTATCTATCGCTGTTTAAGAGCAAAACTATTTTGACCGGTTTGATGAATTCCGCTATTATCACCGGTTCAGTGATGATATTTTCCTCGCTGATTGTACTGATGGCTTCATATACGCTGGGGGTATATAAATTTCGCGGCGGGCGTTTTATTCATCTTGCATTTGCGGCGGCTATGTTTGTTCCGGGAAGCACCACTTTGGGGACGGTGTATAAGCTGATTGCCGATATGGGGCTTCTGAGTACTAGAGTAGGTATTATCATTCTCTATACTTCAGGTAGGCTTGCGCTTTCCATTTTTCTGATGACCGCTTTTATACAGACAATTCCGTTGTCAATAGAAGAAGCGGCGATAATCGACGGCTGTAACCCATGGTCGCTGTTCTCGAAGATTGTTGTTCCTCTAAGCCGGAACGGAGTTATGGTGATTCTGATTCTCACGTTCATCGGCGTATGGAATGAGTATATTATGGCAATGATTATGCTTCCATCCCGCTCGCTGAGGACGCTTACGGTCGCGTTAGCGAACTATTTCAAAAGCGAGTTTACTACCGATTACGCCTTTCTTTCAGCAGGAGTGATTATTGGGCTTCTGCCCATTGTAACGGTGTATCTTGCGCTTCAGGAACGGATTATCAACGGCTTAGTCGCCTCGGCGGTGAAAGGGTAATACGCGCAGGGCGGGGCAGATTTCAGCGGCGCGCTTGTCCTTTTTTCCCGTAAAGCTGGAACCTACCTATTTCCGCTTGATCGGGTAAACTTCGCCGCCGGGCTTGAACCAGCGGGCTTAAACTCGCTGGCTTAAAACCCGCTGGCGGGGGCTAGTGAAGCATTACCTGACCGCCGGTAACGGGAACGGCCTGACCGGTTTCGTACTCCTGCTCGACGATGTAGTAAATCGCGCGCATTACGTCCGCGCCGGTACAGCCCCGCTTCATCGG
>JAIRPH010000036.1 GCA_031257135.1 Spirochaetaceae bacterium | reverse complement strand
CGGGCGTCGCGTTTCGCTTTGTCGAGATAGAGCGGCGAGAGATTCCCTGCGGCAGGCGCGCCTTGTCCCGCAGAAACTATACCCGCGGGAGCCGCCCGGTTTGCCGGAAGCCGAGGCTGAGTAGCGGAACTGCTCTTCTCCAGTATAACCGCCTGCGGTATACTTTGCGGCGAAGCCGGTTGAGACGCAGGAGAAACAATATCTTTTTTTAAAGGCGTTGTAAGAACAACTACCGCCTCGTATGTTCCTTTAAAAAAATTAAAAACCTTTTTTACGATAAAAGGCGACCGCGCTGTTGTACGCCATCTTGTAAGCGAACAGAGCCTTGATAATTTCGCTGTCGGAAACCGAACCCGCCATAGCGAATTCCAGCGCGTCGTCGTAGAATTCTCTGAAAAGGCTGTCGTTATCGATAACGCCATCGCTGTTTTTGTCAGGCTTTTTTACGTTGAACAGTTTTCCTGCGGAAACCTTATTACCGGGCTTGGCGTCAGACACGCGCTCCCGGGGCGATCTTCGCAGAGCCTGCGCGCAACGCCGCATCTTGCGGGGTGGGCGGCGCGAGCAGTCAGCCCGTAAGCCTAGAACGCAGGGCGCACCAGTCGAGCAAGGGACTCTGAACCGAGGGGCGACGCCGATATGTAGCGCGCCCCTCGACTTGCCCCAACGCTAGGTAAATTCGGCGGCTGACGCCTCTGCATCGCCTATCCCGCCGGGTCGTCCGCCTATCCCGTCAGGTTGACCGCTATAGCGGTCACGGCGCAGGGACATACCTTTGAGGCGCGGGGATGTCCCTTTGAGGCAAAGGGCTTGCACTCTGAGGCAAAGGGACTGCTCTTTAAGGCGCGGGGACTGCGCTTCAGAGTAAAGTGACTGCGCTTCAGAGTAAAGTGACATCACTTCACAGCAAAGGGACTGCACTCTGAGATAAAGGGGCATACCTTCACGGCGCAGGGCTTGCGCTTCAGATCGCGGGGACTGCGCTTTGAAGCAGAGGTACTCCCCTGCACGGCGCGGAGACGTCTCGCCGCAGGAAACGCTAGAACCTCCGGCATACCGGAAAATCCCTGTGAAAAATTTTTTGAAAAAAATTTTTAAAAAAGAGCTGAATTCGAGGGTTAGGTACTTGACAAAGAAGATCGCGCCCTCATAATCCGCGCGGGACGTAAGCGCGAAGGCGAGGTCTGTTCAAATGCCTGCTCTGAGGAAAAAATTTTTTCTAATAGGTAACGTACCCTAAAGATAATTTTGTCAAGACTTCCTGCGGCGGGGTTGCGGTTTTGCATTGCCGGACCTTTGGGTTTCCATCTTGACAAAATACCCCATCTTAATAGACATTTAAAAAATGTCCTTAGCAACGTCGGTACGAGGGGTGGCGCTTAAAAGTTTTTTTGAAAATCCCATTTTTTTATCTACCGTATCAAGTTGGTTTTTTGCACAGGTCATCAAGGCGATGATTCTTTTATTGAGCGGCCGTAAAAGGAGTATCCGGTCTCTTCTGGAAACTCTTTTTTGGCGGACCGGAGGAATGCCTTCGAGTCACGCCGCAATGGTTACGGCTATGACTACCTCAGTTGCTTTTAAAGAAGGGATCGGCTCGAATTTGTTTATTGTTTCTTTTTGGGTCGCGCTCATTGTCATGCGGGATGCTATGGGAGTGCGGCGTTCTTCGGGAATTCAAGCGAAAGTCCTTAATCTTCTGGGACGGAATATAGCGGACCGGCTGGGTGTGGAATATCATCCGGTAAAAGAAGTTAATGGGCATACTCCCTTAGAAGTAGTGGTCGGCGGACTGTTGGGTATATTCATCGCCGCGGCATATACCAACTTATAGGGATAACGATGTCTGTCAGAACATTGACGCTGATTTCGATACTGTTTTCCCTCGGCTGTGGAGGTTTCATGTTCGACCGTGTGTTCAAGAGTATTCCTCTCATCCATGAACCGGTATACGCGGCGATTGCCGCGGACGCGGCTTATCCTGACCGGCTTATCCGGGACCGGCTTCCCGCGGGCGCGCTGTCCGAGTCAACCCAATGGGTGTTTCTCGATGATTTCGGCAGACTTGAGCGGATACCCCTAGATGAGTACGACGACAGACTCGAAGATTTCGATCCCCGAAACGACGGATACGCGGAAAAACTGCGCTCTTTTTTCGTACGCGGCGGGAAACGGCTGTTTTTTATCCCGCTTGCAGGAACCAGAGCGGTTTCGGATACGTGGCTCAACCGGAAACAAGCCGAAGAGCTTACCCGCTCCCTCGAGGCGTCTCTGGGAGATATTCCGTTTTCAATCGAATTGCTAGGACGCGAACAGCCGCTGTTGTGGTACTTTTTCCTTTTCGGCATGGCTTCTCTCGGAGCGTTGGCGTTATCGGATACGCCCTTAGTTACGGCAATCTTGTTGCCGGTTTTAGGAGCGTTGGTATGCGCCGGACCGTTCGGGCTTGTTTTGAGTACGGCTTTGCTGGGTTTGTCCGGGATTGGGGTCTTCTTAATCCGGCAATGGGACGGACTAGCGGTAAAAGCGGGATTTCTTTCTATAGTATTGCTAGGCTTATGGATCGATCTGTTCCGGGATATACCGGGAATCGCCGCGCTTCCCGGAGAAGGTATGTTAGGACTCGCCGACCGAAAGGCTTTGGCGGATATAGGCGTTCCCGCTTTAGTATGCGTTTTCTGCCTCCTCCTCCTTGGGGGCATAACCGAATCAAAACGGATTAAAGAGGCGTTGCCGAGTTTCCGAGGGCGGAGCATACGAAACGGTTCGGTTGTTCCCTTCGCGGTGGTTTCTTTTATGGCATTGTATGCGCCGATAGGTCCGGTTTACCATGAGCCTGAACCGTACCGCTCCCTCGACGCGGCTGACTATGAGCGGCATCTGGCGTTTCAGCGGTCTTTTTCGTTTACGCCTCTGTCCCATGAGCGGACCGGCGAGTATCGGCGCTACCGCTTGGGCGAGGACGGGCTTATCAGCGGCGTTTCGCCTTATCCTCAGGACGAAGCCGAGATTCCGCCGTTCCCGCTGGAAACCCTCATAGCATTTTTTAACGATTTTAAGCATACTGATATGCGGAAGTCCAAACCCGATCTTGCGCTGATTATACCGAGTTTGAGCCTCCTCTTATTGACGCCGGGGGAATGTATGATTAGATTTCAGACTGCCCCTCAGAGGAAAAAAAAACAAAGCGCAGTATACCATGAAAAACGGATGGCCGCATGAAAGTATATAGATTTCCGCAGGGAGGAATAACATTTGAAGACTCCACGGTTCCGCCTAAAAACGCCGGGGTTATCGCGTTTCTTCCGGTGGTGTCAGTGATTCCGCTGATCCAGCATACCGGCGGCAGAGCCTCGCCGATTGTAGGAGCCGGCGATCATGTGCGGGAAGGGATGCTGATAGGCCGCGGACAAGGACCGGGATCAGCGAACATTCACGCCTCAGTCCCGGGTACAGTTCTTCATACCGTCTCTTGGGAAACGGCCGAGGGTATGAATAATGAAGCCTTGGTTATCCGCTTAGGCGGAGGCTTTGAAAAATTAGGCAAAGAGGAGAAAGCGTTTCATTGGGAAGACCTCAAGCCCTTTGCCCTGCAACAGCTTATCGCCGAGTACGGCGTCGTAGAAATGGAAGGCTCCGGACAGCCCTTAGCCGATATTCTGGGTCCTATCTACTCCCGCGCCGACGATGACCTTACCACGCTGGTAGTGCGATGCGTATTCGACGACCCTTGGCTCGTAGCGGATTACGTACTCTGCCGGGAACGGTTTAAGGCGGTGGTAGAAGGAAGCGTTATCATCAGCCGGTCGGTTCAGATACAGCACATCGTGTACGCGGTTTCTCACCGAGAGCTTGATCTGGGGGCTATGCTCCTTGAAGAATCCAAAAACTATGACATCCCGGCGTCGCTTTTGCCCGTCAGTTGCCGGTATCCTCAAAAAAACCGGCGGGAATTGGAGCTGTCTCTAAGAAGCTATGAAAAACGGGAAGCCCTGAACTTAGGCTCTTTTCTCATAATGGGACCGGCTACGCTGGCGGCGGTTCACGATGCGGTAAAACTGAAAAAGCCTATTCTGGACCGGTATGTCGCCGTAGGAGGCTCCGCGGTAAAAACCCCTCGGGTGATGCGGGTTCGGATAGGAACGAGACTGCGAGACCTCTTCGCCGAGTGCGGAGGCTTTGTAGAGGAACCTCAAAAAATTATCCTGGGGTCTCCTCTGTCAGGACGCCGAGCCGCAGACCCCGACGAGCCGGTGATTAAAACCAGCTACGCGGCCGCGGCTCTTCTGGAGCCGCAAACCGGCGGTACGGTTATGCGGAACTGCATCGTCTGCGGCGAATGTAGACAGGTATGCCCGGTAGCCTTAGACCCGGAAGCCTTATTCAAAGCCGCCAAAGCCTTCCCTGAAGATGTCCCGAAAACCGTTGCAGACTGTCACGGATGCGGCTGTTGCGATCTGGTGTGTCCTTCCCGGCTTCCCCTAAGCACGGTTATACAAGACGCAGGCAGGAGGAAATAGACTATGCAGGTATATAAACCGCAAATAAATCTTGCCCGTCCCACGGCGGTTCGGATGTGGCTGGTTAGTTTATGCGCGCTTTTGGCTATTTTTCAGTCCTCGCTTTCTGACGCTTTTGCGTCTCTGATTCTCGCGGCTACCGCGGTGGTCGCCGCGGTGCTTACCGAGGCGTTGATTTACTTCAGAACCGCCCGGTCAGGGACTATAAAAGACGGAAGCGCGGTTACTTCCGCGCTCGTATTGACGCTCCTCCTGCCGAATCATCTGCATCCGATTTACGCCGCTATGGGGGCGGCTTTCGCTATGACCGTGGTGAAGCATAGTTTCGGCGGACTCGGCGCGAATTGGATGAACCCCGCGGTAGGGGGCTGGCTGTTTATCCGGTTTTCTTGGCCTCAAATATTCAATAACGCGCTGGAAAATTCCCGGCTGACCCAAATAGCCGAAGGACTGAGCAGAGGGCTTTTAGACCCGGAAGGTTCCCCGCTGGGAATTATCAAGCTGATGGGAATCGAAGCTCATACGAGCGGTCCCGCTTTTTTAGACGAATTGCTGGTTTCCTTCCTAAACGACGGGCTTTTTTCTCTTGCCAAGCTGGAATTTCCCCGGATGTATATCGAGCTGTTCAACGCCTCCGCGCCGGGGATTATTGCGGATCGAGGCGTCTTCGCGCTCCTTTTGGGGACGGTTCTGATTGCCGCGTCGCAAGTAACCCGCGGATGGATTCCGGCGGTCTATGCTATCGCGTATCTGACGCTGGTTCGGCTCTTTGGGGCGATGCCTTTCGGCGGAGCCTTCGCTAAAGGGGATATTTTTTTCGGGCTTTTTTCAGGAGGGGTCTTAGCCGCCGCGTTCCTGCTGGTTTCGGACCCGGTAACAGGACCGAAATCGAATTACGGCGCGTTGGCGGTTTCCATTGCCGCCGGCGCGCTTACCTTTCTCTTCCGCTATCCGGGGCTGGAGCCGTACGCCGCGTTTTTCGTCATTCCGGCGATTAATACGGTAATTCCCCTGATCCGGGACATTGAAAGCCGGACTTTATATAAACGTCAATAACGGAGAACGGTTGGATGAACATGAGTATCCTTAAAGATAAAAATTGGAAGGATATAGGGATTTTTGCCGCATGGATTGCGGGCATTCTCCTTATGGGAGGCTTACTGTGGTTTTTCAGCCAGCCTATACGGAACAAACTCCTGATGGAACAGGTAAACGCCGTGCTTGCCCTGATGGAGCGTTCTCCGCGCTTGGAAGAAACGCTTCCCCGGTCGGAGCTTCCTAAGACGCGGGTTCCTTTAGGGAGCTGGTATACCTTGAGCGGTTCCAGTTCCCGCGCGCTGGTATTCGCTATAATGTCTGAGGGAATCCGGTTTCCTTGCGTCGCGCTGGTTTCTGAGGCGGGCAAGGTTGATGAAATCATCTCCCTCGCTCACAAGCGGACCTTCCCCAAAGGGATTACCGCCGCGTATATACGCCGTATAGAACGGGATATGCAGGAGAGGCTATGAATCACCCGCTGAAAACCTTTGTATTCCGAGACCTGCCCGCGCCTTTATCTACGCTTGCCGGTGCGGGATTAGTAATTATGTCTTCAAGCCGGCTTAGTTTCGGGCTGACCGCGGCGGCGGCTCTCCTCTGGGTGTATGACCTAACCATGACCGCAGTTTACTTCGCCCAGCCGATTTACCCTAAAATCGGGAAAAATATCGCGCTGATCCTGCTTACCAGCTTTTTGGGGAGCTGTTTCCTGCTTCTCCTCTGGCTGTATAGTCCCTTGCTGGCTCTGGAAACCGGTTATATTATCCTGCTGACCTCCTGTTACTGCGTAGGCTCTCCGGCGTTTGCCCGGTTCGATCAGCCTGCGGGTAAACCGGATACGGCGGAGTTCAAAAAGATCATCCTCAAAACCTCGCTGGAGGCGGGTTCTCTGGGGATACTGATCATAGGCTTCGCGCTGATTCGGGAACCCCTCGGGTTTACGACGCTGTCCCTGCCGGGCGGACCTCAGGGGATTATCGAATTGTTCCCTCCTTTTGACGAGGATTCGTTTCTGCCTATCGGCGTAATAAGCGGGTCTTCCGGGGCGTTATTGCTTTTAGGCTACGGGGCGGCGTTATTCCGCAACATCAAAAAATAGGAGGCGTCGGATGGGCAGTCTAATATCCTTATTTATATGCGCCGGATTTTCGCTTAATCTGATACTGCAATTCGCTTTGGGAATCCGAGGCGTTGCGGAAGGTCAGGAGCGTTCCGATCCTATTCCGCTCTTTCAGGGGGGGATTCTTTTTGTATCTGTTTTGTCTCTTTGGCTTGTCTATTCGTATATTATCTCTCCGCTGGCTTTCGGATTTCTTGAGTATGTACTGTTGTTTCCGTTGAGCGCGTTAGCCTGTATTGGGCTTGAGCGGCTGTTGGTCAGTTTCATTCCTTCGATGGTTCCCGATTCAAAATGGTTCGCCCCGGATTCCGGGTATAACGGGCTGACGCCGACCGCTCTTTGGCTGACTCTTCACATAGCCGGAACTCCGTTGGAGGCGTTGATTCTGTCTTTGAGCTTTGCTGTGGGCATCGCGCTTACGATGGTTCTGCTCTGCTACATCCGAAAGCGGTCCGCGTTGGAAGCGGTTCCTAAGAATCTCAAGGGTCGTCCTCTTATGCTTATCGCTATGGGGTTGTTATCACTGGTTTTTACGTCCCTTACGGCTGTTTTTTTTACTATTCTTGATATATTCTAAGATATAATGAGTCAGACAATACGGTTTATCTTGGGTTTTCATTATCACATTCCATTGAGCGCGGGAGATGAGGCGTTTGAAGACGCCTACGCCGGAAGGTTAAAGCCTTTTATTTCGGCTTTATATAAATATCCTAAGATTCAGGCGGCTCTGCATTATTCCGGGGTATTATTGCATTGGCTGGAGCGGGCGCATCCTGAGTTTTTCATGCTTATCGGGGACTTGGTGTCTCGGAAGCAGGTAGAATTATTAGGGGGAGGATTTTATGAACCTATGCTCCCGCTCCTGCCTCTTTCGGATAGAATAGGTCAGATAGAACTGCTTACCACCTATTTGCGTAAACAGTTCGGCAAGCGTCCTCAGGGCTGTATGCTTCCGCTCATGGCTTGGGAGCCGCAACTTGTGGGTCCTTTGAACGTCTGCGGCATGAAGTATACCTTTCTTGACGAGGGGCAGTTTAGGCGAGGAGGCTTATCCGGCGAGGTCTTGACGCCGAGCATCACCGAAGATCAGGGGAAGATTGTCGCTGTTTTTCCGGTTTTACGCCGATTGGGAGCGGCTTTCGGGGAACGCCGGGCTTCGGAGGTCTTGGCGAGCCTGCTTGAATCTGAAAAAGAACGGCTCCTCTGCGTATTCCCGGAACGGTTTTTTACGGATCGTCCCGATTATGGGTTTCATCAATTCTTTGAAGACCTTTCCGCGTTTGACTCTCGGATTGAGTTCACTCAGCCGAGCAAAGCCTTCAAGAACAGCAAGTTTCTCAAAAAGACCTATTTCCCGTGTTCCGTGCAGGATGACGGCTTTCCTGAAACCGCTCTGCCTCGGCGTTTTCTGATCGACTGCCCTGAAGCAAACGGCATTTACGCAAAGATGATGTTTACTCACGTCTTAATCAACCAGTTCCGAGGCGATAAATCCCGGAAACGCACCGCCAGAGAGGAACTCTGGAAAGCGCAGGGTTGCGATTCCTTTTGCTCCGCCCCGGAAGGCGGGGTTTTTCGTCATTCGGTTAGGAAGGCGGCGTATAAGGCATTGCTGGAAGCGGAAAAAATAACCAGAGAGCCGGGCGGTTTTACGCCGTCTCTGCTGTATTTCGATTTCGACTTGGACGGCGAGGGGGAGTATCTTTTTCAGGGCGAAGCGATCAACTGTTATATCAAGCCGGAAGGGGGCAGTATTTTTGAGTTCGACTATCTTCCCCGATCATGGAATTATCTGGACACTTTTAATCCTGAAGCCAGACGCACCGCTTTTTCGGATCGGCTGGTTTCTCCAGACGAGGAAATTCACGCTACTGTTCCGCAATCCGCTCAGACGCGATTCTGCGGCTCTGAAAAATTTGAACTGGTCCGGCTGGACAAAGAGCATGGCACGGTATATCTCCGGCTTCCGGTCAAACCGGACATCCCTTATGGAACCATAGAGATAGAAAAAAGCTACCGCCTGAAAAAAGATACCCTAACCGTGAGCTATGGACTGCGTAACCGCGGGGACAGCCCTGAATCATTCCAGTTTGTTTCAAGCGTAGACCTTTCGTTTCCCGGCGAGGGAGCGTTGTTTATCGACCTTTTGGAACATACCGCGGAAACCCTTACGCTTCAAGATATAAAAAATGAAACCCGCATCGTCTTCACTTCAGACCGGACTTTTGACTCGCGAATCGAATCTATCCGCAGTCCCTGCCCCAATAAAGGCGTATTGAAAGACTGCTATCAATCTACCTGCATCATGCTTATACAGCCGGTCTCTCTGAACCCCGGCGAACATTTCCAAACCGAATTCCGCCTGAGCATACAGCGTTAGAGAAAGAGAAGCAGATAGTCCCGCTCATCCGGCGGCCGCAAAATTCCCGCCAGAATTTTTTCTAAATTTTTTAGAATTTTTTCCAAAACTTTCGGGGTACACCGCGAAACTTCTGGAATTTTTTCTAAAAACTTTGGAACCGACTCTAAAAACTCTGGAACCGACTCCGAAAACTCTGGAAATGTTTCTAAAAACTCTGGGGTACACCGCGAAACTTCTGGAAATGTTTCTAAAAACATTGGGGTATGTAGCGAAAACTCTGGAAATGTTTCTAAAACTTTCGGGGTACACCGCGAAACTTCTGGAAATGTTTCCAAAACTTCTGGAAAAAACGCCGGCTGGAACGGCGGCGGATACAAAAAAGACGCCGCGTTATACGGCGTCTTGTGAGGCAGGCGGGATTACCGATTATTCGTAGATTACCGCTTTTACTTCGGAGCTGTCGATATTGTTTTTATCCGCCCAGACATAGCCGGAATCAATGACTTTTGTCGGGGGCTTTTCGCCTTTGGTGGCTTTGAACGCCCATTCTACTGTCCTGTAGCCCATGAGTACCGGGTTCTGCTGAACCGCGCCGTACATCAGTCCTGACCGGATAGCGTCGATTTGCAGTTTTCCCGAATCATAGCCGATAACCACGATCTGCCCCTGAAGCCCAAGTTCGGTCACCGCGTTGACGACGCCGATTGCGGAGCCTTCATTTGCGCCGAAGTAGCCCTTGAGGTCCGGGTTGCCGTTGATAACCGCCTTAGCGATTTCAGTGGATTTCAGGTGATCCCCGCCGCCGTACTGGACTTCCAGCAGTTGGATGTTAGGATATTTTTCTTGAATCCGCTTCACGAATCCGTCCCGGCGGTCGATACCGGTCCGGCTGGTCTGGTCATGGACGATAACCGCTACTTTGCCGCTCCCGCCGATGGCTTCAGCCATTTTGTCCGCGGCGAACCCCGCGGCTTCAATGTTGTTGGTGGAAACCGTAGCCAAAGGAATATCCGAATCAACGCCTGAGTCAAAGGCAATGACCGGAATATTGTTTTTTTGAGCCTGCTGAAGCAGAGGAATCGCCGCCTGACTGTCCAACGCGGCAATGCCGAGAGCTACCGGATTCTTTCCCAAAGCGGTTTGGAGCATTTCGATCTGCTTGTCAACCTGAGATTCGCTTTCCGGTCCTTCAAAGGTGATGACAATGTTAAAGTCTTTTGCCGCTTGGTCCGCCCCTTGCTTTACAGCCTGCCAGAACTGATGCTGGAATCCCTTTGAAATCAGGGGAATGTAGGTGGCTCCTCCGCTTGAACCGCTCTTGTTTTTGTCCGCGCCGGAACTCGCAAACCCGCTTGATGCCATGACAGCCGCACAAAGAGCCGCCAAAACCAATTTCTTCATCTTTTCCTCCAAAAATTAAAATGCCGCGATGCGGCTATCATCTCGGCGAAAGTTCGCCGGAAATGCCTCTTGCTTCACCGAATCTTCCGGCGGACTATATCAAGATAGACCGCGCCGATAACGATGAGTCCCGTAACAACCAACTGCCATTCTTGAGGAACCGAAAGTATCCGCAGACCGTTGGTGAGTACCGTTATGATAAACGCGCCGATAACGGTTCCTAAAATACTGCCTTCCCCGCCGGACAGAGAAGTTCCGCCGATAACCGCCGCGGCAATGGCGTCCATTTCATAGCCCGGACCAAGCGCAGGCTGGGCGGAAGAAAGCCGGCTTGCCATGACAATCCCCGCAATGCCGAAAAACGCTCCGCTCATAGAGTAAATCCCGATTTTCCACGTTGCAGTATTGATCCCCGAAAGCCGGGCGGCTTCTTCATTAGACCCAATGGCAAAGCAGTATCTGCCGATGATCGTCTTGGAAAGAATAAACGCCGCAAGCGCGGCCGCGGCGAAAAATATAAGAACCCCCATCGGAATCCCGAGGATAGGCTTTGTCGCAATATCCGCAAAACCCGGTATCTGAGTAAAGTATATGGGCTTGCTCTTGGACACAATGAGATTCAGCCCTTTGGTGACGTTCAGCATCCCCAAAGTCGCGATAAACGGCGGAAGCCCCAGCTTGGCGATGCTCGCCCCGTTGACAAACCCGCACAGCCCTCCGGCAAGCACCGCCCCAAGAAGTCCAATAACTACCGGCAGTCCCAGCATAGAAATACATACCCCCGCCATTACAGACCCAAAAGTCATAACCGTGCCGGTCGAAAGGTCTATGCCTCCGGTAATGATAATAAAGGTAATCCCTACAGCTAAAATACCGTTCACCGCGGTCATCTGAAGAATGGTGACAATATTCGCCCCAGACAGAAACGCCGAATATACCGGTCCGCCCGGATACTGTTCTTTAATGGAAATAAGGGCGAAAAGGACAATCAACAGGATAAGACTCGCAAAAGCGAGAACCGTCTGCATAGCCTTTGAATTCAGTTTATTAGATAAAAGCGGCATACTATCTCCTTTAGACGCTATTCCTCAGCGTGGCGTAGCGCATGATTTTTTCCTGAGTGCAGTCTTCCGCGTTCAAGATTCCGGTTATCCGTCCTTCGCACATTACCGCCACGCGATGGCTCATGCGGAGAATTTCAGGAAGCTCCGAGGATACCATGATAATCCCCTTTCCTTCATCGGCAAGTTCGTTGAGGAGTTTATAGATTTCGCTTTTAGCTCCCACGTCAATGCCTCGGGTCGGCTCGTCAAAAATCAGAACATCCGTATCCCGAACCAGCCACTTCCCGATGACCACCTTCTGCTGATTCCCGCCGGACAGATTCTTCGTCAGCTGGTCTATGCTGGGAGTTTTGGTGTTGAGCCGCTCAACATACTGAACGCTGACCTGCCGGGATTTGACTTCGTCGATTACCCCAAAGGGTTTTAAAAATTTTTCAAGCGAAGCCATTACCGTATTAACCTTCACGGACATACTCAACGCCAAGCCGTAGCGTTTCCGGTCTTCGGAAAGATAGCCGATGCCCTGCTGTACCGCGTCTTTCGGCTGTTTGACGGAGGCTTTCTGTCCTTTCACGAAGATTTCCCCGGAATCCATCGGATCAGCCCCGAAAATGAGCCGCATCGTTTCAGTCCTGCCGGCTCCCATGAGTCCCGCAAACCCGAGAATCTCCCCCTTGTGAAGCTGAAAAGACACGTCCCGGACAAACCGTCCGCGGTTCAGCCCCTTAACTTCTAAGATAACTTCGTTTTCAGCGGTATTTTCGTGCGGATGATGAGTTTCGTATATCTCCCGCCCGACCATTTGAGCGATAATCTGCTCGGTGGTAATCTCTTTCATAGGGGTAGCGGCGATATACTGCCCGTCCCGCATGACCGTAACCCGGTCGCAGATTCGGCGCAGTTCATCCATCCGATGGGATATGTACACAATGCCCTTGCCCTTAGTCCGAAGGTCCCGGATAACCTTGAAAAGCTCTTCAATTTCGGATTCGCTCAACGCCGACGTAGGCTCGTCCATAATCAGGACGTCGCTGTTGAACGATAAGGCTTTAGCGATTTCAATCATCTGCTGTTGGGCGACGGTCAGATTCGCCACCTGCATCCGAGGGTCGAGATTGAGATTAATCAGCTTAAACAGCTCTTCGGCTTTCCGGTTTATTTCTTTATCATCCACGAGAAAGCCTGCGCCGTCTTTCCGTTCCCGACCGATAAAGATATTCTGCGCCGCGGTAAGGTGCTTCATCAGGTTTAATTCCTGATGAATAATGCCGATTCCTAAGGCTTGAGCTTCTCTCGTAGTATGGATTTCCGCGGGTTTGCCTCGGATTGTAATGGTCCCTCCATCTTTTTCGTATACTCCGGCGAGGATTTTCATAAGCGTAGACTTTCCCGCGCCGTTTTCACCGATCAGCGCATGAACTTCTCCGGCAAACAGTTCAAACCGGCATCCCCGCAAGGCTTGTACCCCGGGAAAACTTTTTTCTATCCCTTCCATAAGTATCAGAACATCGTTCATTCTCGGCTCCTGATTTAGTATATAGCTCTTTATATTTTGTTACAACATAAATTTACGTTTTCCGACGCGGATAAACGGCAAACCGAACCGAACCGACGTTTACGAAAATATACCACAATAATAAAAGTACCCGAAACCGGGAAAATTCGGTATATTAGAAAAAGACGGAGGCGTTATATGTTTGAATATTCAACTGTAGGAACCTGTTCAAGAAAAATCCGTTTTAACATAAAGGATAATAAGGTCCAGGATATAGCTTTTGAGGGAGGCTGTAACGGGAATCTCAAGGGTATTTCCATACTCGCCGAGGGCATGGAACCCGGAGAGCTAATAAAGCGGCTGAAAGGCGTCGATTGCGGCGGCCGCGGCACTTCTTGTCCCGATCAATTAGCCACAGCAGTCTCTAAGGCTCTTGAACATAAGTAGACTCCTACGCCCGCCCCTTCAGAGGCGGGTTTTTCCATACTATAGTATGAAATTTTATTAGCATTATCTCGTAATGACTGACGACGGCTTTGTCTGTTTCCTTCGCAAGATTTTTCAGGCTACCGGACGGCACTGCCCTTTATGTATTTTAGCTCAAGGTAAAAACTTAAATCTGCTGGCGGGGCGTCACAGGTATCTGACACTAAAAGCGAAATATTTTTTTGCAAAAAAGCGTCTAAATTCCTGACGAAATAAATTTTTTAGTATATAGTTAGTACTAATAGACATAAAATTTGGTATTATTTGACAAGGTATGACAACTATTTCTTTAATTCAGAAAAGTCTTTTCGGGGTATATTTTTTTGCGGCGGTTTTCGGGGTCTTTTCTCAACAGGCGCGGTTCATCGATACGGTGATCGATGTGGCGGCTTATGATACGGGAAAGTCTCTTGAGCCTAAGGCAGTCGCGGTTCTGCTTCCGGTCGATACGGACGAAGAAAAAGACGTGGCAAAACTTGTTACCGAAAAGCTCTTAGCCAAACTGCGGCGGAACGGCTGGAACATCGTGCAGGCGGGCGATGCGATTCCCCCAGATGTTCAAAACCGTTGGCTTGCGGATAAGGGTAAGCAGTACAGCGCGGGATATACCATATTCGGTTCGGTTCATCGGCTGGATGCGGCGCGGTATTGGCTTTGGCTCCGGATTGTGGACGCAAAAACCGCCGGGGACTGCTGGTCGGAACACTATGTGTTCGTTCTGACCGCGTTGCCCCCGGCAATGCCCGAAGAGGAAAATCTGGTTCTGCTTGAATGCGCTATTACTCAGACTACAGACCCTCAAGGGGATGTACATTTGCGGATTGACTATACTGCGTATCCGTCGTTGGTCAATATCGAGAAGATTGATCAGAAAAAGAAAACCCTAACGGACCTGCCGAAAAATGCGGATAAGCCGAAAAATATTTGTTTTGTCATCGATATTAGCGGGTCCATGGGCGGCGTCATCGGCAATACCAGCAAAATTTATTTGGTCCGGGAAGCATTTTCCTATCTTATGGACGATTGGGTTCAATACGATGATTATGTATCTCTGGCGTTATTCGACCATCGTCCGCCGGATTACATTCCCAGAGGCATTTTCGCGCCAGCCCGGTCCTTGCGGACCGGCGCGGACAGAGAAGCTCTGAACACTGCGGTTAGAAATCTGTATCCTTCTGGGGGAACGGTTATTTCCCCGGGTCTGGAAAAAGGGTACGAATTGGTCCGGCGGAATTTTCACAAGGATCGCATAAATACGGTGGTACTCCTCACCGATGGGCAAACCTTCGGACCAGATAGGGAACTATGCAAACAATACGCGGCGGAAAACCGAAAGCAGGGCATCGTTACCGCTACTTTCGCCATAGGAGATGACGCAGACAAAGCCCTTATGACTGAGTTAGCCCAACTTGGGGGCGGACTTTCGCTGTCTCTAACCGAATACGAAACCCCAGAGGATTTGTCTAACCGTCTGGTCTGGCTTACTGCGGGAAAACCTGAAGAAATTTTTGATTCATTCATTTATAATCTTGAGGTTAGCGTCACTGCGGAAACCGGGGTGATATTGAAAAATATTTCTCCCAAGCCCGCAAATACCGGGAAGATAACGGAAACGGTCCGAGGCAAAAAATACAATACTATCGAATTGACCGCAGTTCTTCCCAAAACAGCCTTGCCGAACTTCCCTATAGCGAAGATCAAAATCGAGCATAAGGATAGCAAGACGATCCGAGAGTATCAGGCGGTTTTAGGCGGGGAGCTGGTCGAGAATCCGTGAAATTCTCTGGAATCTCAGCGATCAAGTTTTTTAAAAGAAAAGGAGGAAAATTATGAAAACACTACTAATTTTGGGGATATTTTTTGGAGTATTGCCGGTGACGGCGCAGGATGTGAATCTTGCGAATAAGGTTTCCGGGTTTTATAAAATCTCCCAGACCCGGGACCCGGCAAACGGGGTAATTCGGGAAATCCGGGCAGGCGCGGAAGATACGGACGTCGCGATTATGATCAATCCACCCCAAACGCCGGCTTTTACGAGTATCGATCAAGTGTGGACCTACTTGAAAGACGTATCTTTTGCCAAAACCTTCGCCAAACCGAGAAATATCTGCTTCGTCCTTGACACAAGCAAATCTATGGAAGAACCGATTAATGCCGGACTTAAAAACGAAATCCGCATTAAATGGGTGAAATGGATTTGTGAAATACTGTTCAAAGACGTGAAAGAAACCGATTTCATTTCCGTAGTCATCTTCAACGACCAAAATAAAGAAAGACTCATCTTGCCTCCGACGCAGATCAGGAATCTTGATCAGCAGAAAAAATGCATCGCTGTAGTCAACAGCCTCCATCCCCAAGGAAGCACCTTTATTCTTGAAGCCTTGAAAATGGGATACGATCAGGTTCAGCTAAATTACGATTCGAATGCTATAAATCGGGTCATATTGCTCACCGACGGGGACCCGACTGACAAAAAAGAAATCGACCTGATTAAAAAACTCGTTTGGGAAAAACATCGTGAAGAGGGCATCGCGACGGTTTCAACTATCGCCCTCAGCGCGGACGCGAATAAGCCTTTTATGGATGAATTGGCAACTATGGGCGGCGGCTTATCCCTCTATGTAAACGAATTCGACACTGAAAGAGATATTGCCAGCAAAATGAAAACCTTGATATATTCGGACCGCCGAGAAATCATCTTGAAACTTCGGGAACTCTTCCGCAAAACCACCTGGGAGCTGGACGTAGACATCACTCTCCAAGAAGGGGTGAGCTGGAAAGATGAATCCCCATGTAACGGCGTTTTCCCTCAGCACCGAGGCATGACCCTCGCGTACCGAGACATCCCGCTTTCCCAATCCAATGCGGCGTTGATACAAATCAGAATCCTGCTGGACCCGGGAAGCCTCAACCGGGACCATGTTTTCAACGTAGAGGTAAGCAACTGCAATCCGGCTTCGACCTTTCCCGAATGCAAAGAAACTTTTTCCGTATCCCTCAACGAAACCGTGGAAACCGAATCCGACGATTGGAGTATCTTTATCCGCCGAGATTTCGGCAAAAACTAAAGATAAGGAAGGAAAAAATGCTGAAAATTATTATATTAACTGCGTTTGCGCTGTTTGCCCAAACCTTGACCGCTCAGGAACAGGATGCCGAAATAACGGACTTGAAAGCCGAAATTCAACGCCTAACCGCTGAAAAAGCCGCTTTAACCGGGCAAATTGAATCCCAGAAAAAGGAAATCGCGGACAATGCCCAGCAAATCTCCCGACTGAACGCTACGAATCAGCGGTTGAACGACGAAAATCAAGGATTCCAAAGAAAAGTCCGAGACCTTGAGCAAAGCTATCAACGCCTAACCACGATAAATCAAACCTTGATCACAGAAAAAGCCGCTTTAAACGCTCAAAATGAAACGTTCCGTCAAGAAATTGCCGATAAAGAGGAAACTCTCAACACAATCCTCGACTTAAATGAGACCTTGAACACAGAAAAAACCGCTTTAATCGGGCAAAATGAGGAACTTAAAAAGAGGATCAGCCAAAATGATCGGGTCAGCAACCTCTTAAACGCAGAAGTTGATCGACTGAAGACAGCAAACAGAACCTTGACTTCCCAAAACGAATCCCAAAAAAAGGAAATCGCGGACATCGCTATTATCACCGATTTGAGTCAACGCCTGACCTCCGAAAACCAAAGATTGACCTCCGAAAACAAATTCTTTGAAACAGAAAATAAGGGAAAGGACCAAAAAATCGCCGACTTGACCAGCGCAAATACAGCCTTAACCGCCGAAAAAGACAGCTTATCCAAAAGAGTAACCGAATTAAGCCAAGAAAAGACAGCCCTTGAAGATGACCGCAATCGGTGGAAACAAGAATACGAAACCCTTTTAGACGAGCTAAACCAATAAACGACAAAGAGGCGGATAATCCACCTCTGCTATAAATTTCGCTGTTTGCCGTCCCCGGGCGGCATCTCGCACAAAAGCTGAGGCTTGCGAAGACGTCTCGCCGGATTACCGGAGGGGTTCGCCGTTCAGGAAAAACCCATCCTTCCCGGCTTCCGGGGAAGGACTTTCGCCTGAATTGCAAACCGGTAAATTACCGGATTTGTCTTGGTCAGCTTCTTCAGTGGGGGATTTATTGTCGTTATGCTTATTGAGTTCCGGCTTCGGAGTTTCCGGTGGATTACCGGATTTACATTTCCTGGCGGATTGCCGGTTAGAGCCGATACCGGTAGCAAGAGATGCGTTCAGTTTCTTTCCTATTTTGTCAAAAGCTTCATCCCGATCCGTTGTTTTATCGATGCCTAAATACTCGGCAAAAGCAAACACTATGTTATCCGGATATCGTTCTATTTCTTCCTGAAAAACATACTGGTTCTTAGAGGCTTTCAGGGTGCTTTTTAACTGTTTGAAATCCACCTCGTCCAAACTTGCTTGAACAGGTTTCGTCCTTGCCAGTTCTTTAAATCGGGGGAAGGCATAGGAAATAATTTTTTCCGTATTTCTCAATTTTCGATTTATTTCTTTTAACTCGATCCGAATCGCACCGAGTTCGTCAAGAAAACATTGTAACGCTTCATCATTATCCATTTAAAAAATCCTTAAGTTCATTCCAAAGGCCCTTAAAGTCGCCAACCGCATCTTGAGGAATACTTCCTTCTTCGACAGCTCATTTGATGCTTACCCTATCGCAAATAGGGGTCTCGAAACAACGGATGCCCAGATTCTGCTCTTCCGCAATTCCTTCGCAAATTTCCTTTACCTCATCCCAATAGGATTGAGTTTCAGAGGTCATTTTTAAGGCTTTTGTCTTTCGGTCGATGGTGGTTTTTACCTTATTCATAAAAAGCCCGATCTTGGGAAAAGGCTCTATCCACTTTATTAAGGCGTTAAAAATTTTGTACACCCCGCCGACGGTATAAAAATCGGGATTTACTGGTATAAGAATTAAGTCACAACAGGATAATACCGAATAGGATAACCACGTAAATGCCGGCGGACAGTCAAAAAGCGCGTAATCATACTTTTTAAAGCCCCCGATTTTTCCTAACAAGCTTCGCATAAAACCGGGGATAGTTCGTCTATCCGCGCCGGAAGCCTCTAGGTCTAACCAATATAAATCTTCTACAGCCGGGACAAAGTCGTAGCCTCGTTGTGTTTTGTAGATATAATCCGAGCTGAAACTATATCCGCTATTATCTACATATTTTTTCAGAGCGTGATAGATAGTTTTTTCCTGCTGAGAAGAGGTTTCTAGCCATTTAGAAAATTTATTAGCCCTGAAGCTACCTTCATTTCCCGCGATTGCCTGCGTAAGAGACATCTGAGCGTCAAGATCAAAGACCATAACCGCGTGGTAGTTTGCAATTAACTCGGCTAAACACCAAGTCATCGTCGTTTTTCCGACGCCGCCCTTGAAATTTATGGTAGCTATGGTCTTGGAAAGCATACTATTACTCATCTTTGCACCCTAACCTTTGGGGCGTCATACCGTTTATGAAAAGCAGACATATATCCACAGAGCGAGAAAACAATTTTTTTATTGCCATAATAGTTATAGATATAATATAGAAATCCATAAAAATAATATCAAGAGATTTCTGTAGTTTTTCGCTTTTTTAAAATATTTTTTTTAAACAAGGTGACAATTCGATGCCTGAAAAAAGTGACTGACCTCCTAATTTTTTTTAAAAAAGTGAAATACCCTGTTGACAAAAAAATTAGTTTTATATAATTATATTAGAACGTACTAACTAGACGGTTCGTTGGAAAAAAGCGGACTTCCCCGATACGGAAGAAAAGCGAACCTCGCTGATACGGAATATGAAAGAAAAAAGGAGGCTGAAGTGCCGAGAAAGTTAGCCGGATATATCATTTTGTGCGCCCTGAGCTTTTCGGC
>JAIRPH010000020.1 GCA_031257135.1 Spirochaetaceae bacterium | reverse complement strand
ATCGGGATTCCGGTAATCCGGGCGAGTTTTTCCGCGGCGGGACGGGAAATATACCCGAAGGTTTCCTGAGTCTTATGCAGGATCATGATGAGGCTTCCGGGTTTAACCTTCCACTCATCGATAAACGAGAGCAGTTCTTGGGGAAAACTCATATCCCCGGAACTGTCTTTGGCTGTCGTTGCCATAAATACCTCCATGTTTTATAATACATCATTTGGCGTATTATACTATTTTATTCCTATATAAAAGAAATTTGCAAGCAATATTTTTTCTTTTTACACGCTGATCCCTTTGACCTCAGAGCCATTATAATCAATGTATAAAGATTTTGTGTGAAAAGAAACCATCTAAAAGCTGATTTTGAGAAGATGAGTCAAAACGCGGCGGGACTTATCGTTGCCATGAAACTTCGTATTCTAGGGGACCTTCGAGAACCAGCAAATCCGCAAGGGGTATATCGAAATCTCCGCAGTTTTTGTTAGTCCCTGAGACTGAACCGCCGCGGATCCCCGATATAGCCCCCGGGAAATCAATAGAAGCGCGAATTCGGGACCCGGCGATCTCATCGGCTATGGCTTTACCGTACACAGATCGAACCAGCGCGAGATATTCCGCTTTAGAGATAACCTCTTCAGTTGCCACCGGCGCCATGAGAGCCTCCAAATATGCCCCCACATCCGGGGATAACACCGCGATAAGCCGAGGAGCCGTATTGCGGTTCAGGATTATCGTAACCTTCCCGCCGGTTGAGGTCTGCTCATACGCGATAAACCCCGGTCCGCCGGAAACCCCAAGAAATGAGTTCACCCGGGTTAGACTGATGACGCCTTCAATCGCCGTTGCGTTTATATTACGAAAAGAAACCCCCTTAATACCCGGCGCAACCGCCATCGATGCGGCAATGCTCGGTCCGTTGAGAACCGGGTCTGCCCCAGAAGAAGGATTATTCAAACGAGATAACGTCCGAATCAGCCCGGACATCCGCGGTTCCAGCTCTGCCTGTAGAGACAATTCCGCAGACCCATCGCCATGAAGCGAACCGTTGACCCGTCCCGAGCAGGATGCCGCCAAAATACAGACGGCAACTATACATAAGTTTTTCATGTAAAGACTATAATCTATTTTTAGCGGTAACACAAGCGGCGGATTCCGCCGCGGTCAGCGGATCGAAAGGGGCTTATTTCATCAGGACCATGAGAAGCGCGATGTCTCCCTGCCGAACTCCCGGAACCCGGGCGGCCTGCCCAAGCGTAAGCGGACGCACCTGAGCCAGCTTCTCCTGAGCCTCCGCGGAAAGACCCGTAATCCCCCGATAATCCAGCGCAGGCGACAGCTTAACCGCATCCAGCTTGGCGTTTCGAGCGGCAAGGCGAGACTCCTTCTCAATATAGCCGGCATACCGTATGTCCAAAACCGCCCGCTCAAGCCACTCCCGCGGATAGCCCTCCAATTCCGTAACGCAGGAAATCACCTCCTCAAGGGATACCCCGGCATCCGTCACCGCCCGCTCAAAGGTATCCCCGCCGTGAAGCCCAAGCGCGGAAGCCGAATCCCCGGAAACCCGCCTCGACCTCAGCAGTTCCCGAATCGACTCCAACCCCTCAGCCTTCGCCTGAAACCGCTCCCACCGAGCTTCATCCACAAGCCCTATACCCCAGCCTTTGGGGGTAAGCCGAGTATCCGCGGTATCGTGCCGCAGGACCAGCCGATGCTCCGCACGGCTCGTAAACATCCGGTACGGCTCCTTGGTTCCAAGGGTCGTCAAATCGTCAATCAAAACGCCGATGTAAGCCTCAGCCCGCCCAAGGGTCAAAGCCGGCGCGCCTCGAATCTTCATAGCCGCGTTTATCCCAGCCACAATCCCCTGAGCCGCGGCTTCCTCGTAGCCGGAACTCCCATTCGTCTGTCCAGCCGCGAAAAGCCCGGATACGCGCTTCGATTCCAAAGTCGGATACAAATCCAGCGGATCAAGATAATCATACTCCACCGCATACGCGGGTCTGACAATCCGGGCATCCTCCAAACCCGGAATACTGCGGATGAAAGCGGTCTGCGTATCCTCAGGCAGGGAGCTGGACGCGCCGTTGAGATACATCTCCTGCGTAGAAAGCCCTTCAGGTTCCACAAAGATATGATGCCGGTCCCGCTCAGGAAACCGCACAACCTTGTCTTCAATAGATGGACAATATCGCGGTCCAGCCCCGATAATTTTCCCGCCGTACAGCGGAGACCGATGGATGTTCCCGCGGATAATCTCATGGGTCTTCGGGGTCGTATAGGTAATCCAGCAGGGAACAGAAGGACGATCTACCCCGGAATTGTCAAAAGAAAAGGGGCGCATAGGCTCGCCGTCTTGACGGTCCATGCGGGCGAAGTTTATCGTATTGCCGGCAACCCGGGCAGGCGTACCTGTTTTCAGCCTGCCCAAAGGAAACCCCCGCCGCCGCAGATTGACGCCCAGCCCTAAAGCCGCGGTTTCTCCCAGTCTGCCTTGAGGAACGTCGTACTCGCCGATAAAAATCTTGCCTTCCATAAAAGTCCCGGTTGCGAGAATCACCGCGGGCGCGGAAATCTCCCGTCCCCGCTCGGCGAGAACTCCTTGGACCGCGTTTCCGGCGGTAATGAGGTCAACCACGGTATCCATGAAAACCGACAGCCCCGGCTGAGTTTCCGCCGCGATCCGGGCCGCGGTTTGATAAGCGTGCTTGTCAGCCTGAGCCCGGGGCGCCTGTACCGCAGGTCCCCGAGAGCGGTTGAGAATCCGATACTGAATCATGGTTTTATCAATGAGCCTGCCCATTTCGCCGCCTAAAGCGTCAACCTCCCTGACGAGATTCCCTTTGGAAAGTCCGCCTACCGCGGGATTACAGGAAAGCGCGCCGATGCGGTCAGGATTCTGGGTGATCATGAGCGTCCGGCATCCAAGCCGCGCCGCGGCCAAAGCCGCCTCGATGCCCGCATGACCTCCGCCCACTACAATACAGTCATAGTCCATAAACCTGTTCCGCGAGATTCCGCACATACTCGGACTGAGCGAAAAGCGTACAGCCTCCGGAACGGTCTGCCCTCAAGAGTCCGTCCTCCCGCAGGCGGACAAACAACGGCGAACTCAGAGCCTCCCGAAGAGTCCCGGAGCGCGCATCCCAGCCGGTATACGGCGAAAACGGACACGGCTCCGCGCCGCCCGCCGCGTTAAGGTAAAAAAAACCGCGTCCCGCCGCAAGACAGCCTCCCATCGCCCGCTCGTCCCCGGGAAACGAAATGATAATCATGTCCCGCCGCCGCCTCAGCCGGGCGACGCGCTTTTCCAATATAAGCCGATCCTCATCGGCAAGCGCAAGTTCAGGCATTGCAACCGGTACATACTCCACAAAAACTATGCCCCGACAGCCCTTTTCAAACAGAGATTCCGCCGTTTCATCCGATACGGCGGAATCAAGATTCTCACGGGTCACCGTAACCGAAACTCCGAAAAGAATATCCCGAAAAGAAAGTCTTTCCATCGCCTCCGTAATGCCGGCGTACACGCCGCTTCCGCGGCGGCGGTCAGTAAAAACCTCGTCCCCTTCAATGCTGAAGACCGGAATCAAATTACGGCTCCCGTCAAAAAGAGCAGTAATACTATCGTTAAATAAAAGTCCGTTCGTAAATACCGGAAATAACAGCGACGGATACTGCGCGGCTTCCTCCAAAACATCGGGACGCATAAGCGGTTCTCCGCCGGCAAGCAGAATTACTGATACGCCTATCTGCACAGCCTCTTTGAAAATCCGCCCCCATTCTTCGCGGGTCATCTCAGGGGCAGTTTCACTACAGTCCGGACGAGCGCGGTCGTAACAGCCCGGACAAGCAAGATTACACTGCGCCGTAATCCCGGCAATCAGAAACAGCGGAACAGACTCGCCGCGATCAACGGCTTTCCGGCGCAGTGTTTCCGCCTTTTTCGCCGCCCAAAGATACCGCCCGAGAAACTCCTGCTCCGGCGGATTCTTTAAAGAAATACGCAAAGCGTCCCGGATAAACATTCGGACTCCGGCGTTCAAATAGCCTGACAGTTTTTCTTTCTCGTTTTTAAGATCGGGTGTAATTCGGCGCCTCCTGCGTAATCGACACGTCGTGGGCGTGACTCTCTTTCAGTCCCGCGGGGGTAATCTTCACAAACCTGCGATACCGCCGCAGTTCTTCGATGTTCCGGCACCCGCAGTAGCCCATCCCTTTCCGCAGACCTGACACAAGCTGATGCAGATAGTCCCGCAATTCTCCTTTGTAAGGAACGCGCCCTTCAATGCCCTCCGGCACCGGCACTTCATCTTTCGTAATCTGATACCGGTCGCCTGAGCCGTCTTTTATCGCGCCCATGCTCCCCATGCCTCGGTACTCTTTGTAAATCCGTCCGTCGAAAATAATTTCTTTCCCCGGGGCTTCTTTGAGTCCTGCAAAAAGATTTCCGATCATTACAACCGCCGCGCCTGCGCCGACCGCTTTTGTAATGTCTCCAGAAAACTTAATGCCCCCGTCGGCAATAATGGGAATACCGTATTTATCCGCTTCTTCGGCGCACTCCCAAACCGCGCTGAACTGCGGAACCCCTATGCCCGCCACGACTCGAGTCGTGCAGATCGATCCGGGACCTATGCCGACTTTCACCGCGTCCGCGCCGGCTTCAATGAGCCTTCGCGTGCCTTCCCGGGCCGCGACATTGCCTCCGATTACCGGAATACCGAAACGCTCTTTGATGCCGGTCACCGCCTCCATTACGTTTTTCGAGTCCCCGTGCGCGGTATCGAGAACCACATAATCGACCTTCGCGTTTTTAAGAAGAGGCATCCGCATAAGATAGTCCTGCGGCGAAACCGCGGCTCCGACAACAAGCCTGCCTCCTTTGTCTATCGCGGCAAGAGGAAAATGCGCGTGCTTTTCCATATCCTTCACCGTGATAAGTCCCGCAAGCCGACCCTCAGCATCCACAACCGGCAGTTTTTCTATCCGGTAGCGGTCAAACTTTTCCCTCGCCCCGGATACCGAAGGTTCTCCTTCCACCTTGATTACCTCTTTAGTCATTACATCGACGACAGAAAGACTATCGTTCCGGCAAAACCGCAAATCCCGGCTGGTGATAATGCCGATAACATGACCTTGAGCGTCTAAAACCGGCATTCCCGATACGTTCCGCTCGCGCATGAGGGTCTTCACGTCTTTTACCGGCGCGTCTTCCTTCACCGTAACCGGATCGTCAATAATCCAGTTGAGATAGCGTTTTACATTCGATACCTGACGCGCCTGCTCCTCGGGGCTGAGATTCCGGTGAATTACCCCGGCGCCGCCTTCAAGCGCGATAGCTATCGCAAGTTTCTCTTCCGTTACCGTGTCCATCGCGGAAGACATTATCGGCGCGTTAAGTTTTATATCCGCGCACAGCGTAGTCCGCACATCGCAGTCCTTCGGAAGAATGTCAGAATACCCCGGCACGAGCAAAACATCGTCATACGAATACGCTTCTTCAAACATTTTTCCCTTCTTCTAAAAAAGATTTTTCTAAAGTAGAAAAAATACTTCGATACTTCCCGGCGATGCTCTTCGCTTTCCGCGCCGCAAGTCCGCAGTAGTTTTCAGGACGCCTGAAAAATTCCCGCGCTTCGCCCGATTCGGCAACAAGCCCTAAATCAGCCAATTTCAAGGCTATCCGGTCGAAAACAGCCGGTTCCCGATTCAACGCATCCCCGAAAGAAATGCCTTCCCGCTCCGCGGAGAGCGTAATCCTGCGGATAACCTCATGGGCATCCGAAACGCCGGTTTCCGCAAGCAGAATATACGCAGGCTCCGCCATGATCCCCCCCGGAATACCATCCCCGCCCCGCAGATTAGCGAGCAGTCTTTCTCTGTCCGCGCCAAGCCCTTCGACGACCGTAATCATGCGCTGTACCGCAAAGCAAAAGCCGGTCACATACTCTGCAATAAACCGCTGACTCGCGGAATTCGTCAAATCCCGCTGATGCTCGCTTATCTGATCCATAAAAAAAGTAGTAACTCTGGGCATAAATTCTTTCCAGAGACTTTTAACGTGTTCCGAATTCCAGGGATTGCGTTTCTGAGGCATCGTCGAAGAACCCACCTGCTCGGCTGAAAAATCTTCCCGGACTTCTCCGATTTCACTGCGCTGAAGATGCCGCAAGTCGTCGGCGAGATTCGCTATAATCCCGAACGCGACGTTGTACTCAAGCAGGAGCCGCAGAAGATATTCAGGCTCAACCAACTGCGTAGAATGTTCCGACGGCTCAAGACCGAGTTCCGTTAGATAACGGCGTTCCAGCGTTTCCGGATCCCGGGAAATCAGGGCGGTTGCGTTATATGCGCCGGCCGCGCCCGCAAGTTTGCCCTTGAGCTGACGCGAAAGCCGGTCGATTTCCAGAATCGACTTGCCGAGCCGGGAAACGTACTCGGCAAACGCGAAACCCAGCGTAATCGGCACTGCGTGCTGACCGTGAGTCCGTCCCGCTTGGGGCGTTTCCGCTTCTCGTTCCGCGAAGTCGCAGAGAAGCAGTTCCAGCTTGCATAAAAGAGGAAGTCCAACCTCCCGCGCCGCGCCCTGCATCCTGAAAGCAAGCGCCGTATCGAGAATATCCGCGCTGGTCGCGCCTAAGTGAATAAGCGGCGCGATTTCGGCGGGAACTTTTTTTTTCAGCACATTCACCAATGCCCGGATATTGTGTTTAGTTTTTTCTTCTTCCTGATAGACCTCGGACGGGTCCACTTCCGCCGCGGCAGACAGCGCGGCTTTCAGCGCGGGCGTCAGCCTGCCTCGGTCCGCCAAATGAGCCTGCGCCAACGCGGACTCGGCTTTGGCGCAGGCTCTCACCGCGGCTTCCTCAGACAGCCACGGAATAAGCCTCGCAAATACCTCCCGCTCAGACAGCGAATACCGATGATCAAGAGGCGATATGTTGCGGAAAATCTCTCGCGTTTCCATACGCGATTATGTCCTATCTAAGCCCGCTTTGTCTATACGCTGAAACGCCCGCCGGAAACCCGATTCAGCCGTTGCTGATAAACCAGCCGCCGACTTCTGCGCCGGCTTCTCCGGGGAGGCAGTTTACTCGGAAGAGATTGGGGCGCACCTCAATATCGCCTTTGCGGGGCGGATTTTCATAGTAGGATATTCTACCCTGGGGATTGACCTGAGCGAGCGCGTCGGCTACTGCGTTGACCGCGATTCGGTTTTGTTCTTCTACGGTAAAAGCCCGGCAGGTAGGGCAGGAACACCACGCCTTTTCATGCCCGAAATCGGGCCACAGATGATAGACCAAAATCTCAGGATGGGAGCGGAACACCTTAGCGGACTCGCTTTGAAGGAGTTTAATCGTATCCGGCGAGGTGGGACAGAAGTTGTATTCTTTATCTCGTTTGCCTCCGTCCATGCGGAATATTTCACGGTTAAACAGGTAATACCGGCGGGGGACAAAAAGCGATAAATCCCACCCGCCAAGCTCAATGGTCATGGCGTAACTTTCCGCTAATTCCAGCAGTTCTTGCGGAGAGCCTGCTATTTTCTTGAAGGTTTTTTGAAAGGATTTTGAAAAGAAGTTTTCCCCTTTGACGTCTTTATCGGGGATTGCGCTACGAATGGAAAACACCAGCGTATCGATTTGATTCCGCACTGCCCACAAGATCAGGGACTTCCATTTTTTAGCGGGACCTTCTCTGCCGAACAGAAGTCTGCGGCGGATAGTATCCGGGCTTGAAGGATGATAAGCGTAGCCCTCTCTGAGGGCGTACTCTTTCGCGGTATGCAGAGGGGGCAGGGCTTCCTTGTCGGGTTCGGTCCATGCGAAGCCTAAGGCGGACAGGAAATCGAAAATCCCGTTACAGAGTCCCCGGTCTGATTCGCCGTTTATTTCGATTCCCTCTTTTCCGACGCGCCAAGAAAAGCCGTTTTTTTCCCGGGTTTCCTGCCGGACAATCAGGAATATGACGGCTCCCGGGGCGTCGGGAGATTTTTCGGACATAGCTTTAAGGACAGGCGGCTGTTTGAGCGTTTTCGCTTGACGCTGAAGAAGCCCAATATAATGGGATAAGTCTTCCGCGGCTTTTTTAATTGCCGGAATCCCCGGCGGAATCCGAATAACCCACTCTTTGGAAACGTCAAAACTTATCATTATCCTGAGTATACACGATTTTTGACTATACAACAAGGGCGTTTTGGTTCATACTAGGATTATGAATCTGAGGATTCTCGGCTCAGGGACCTCTCACGGTATTCCGGTGATCGCCTGCGCCTGCGGCGTATGCTGTTCCGCGGATTTACGGGACCGCCGGATGCGTTCATCTCTGTACATCCGGGGCGCGTCCGGCGAGCGGGCGGTTATTGATACGGGTCCTGAATTCCGGCTTCAAGCGGTTCAAGCCGGGATTACTCGGCTGGACGGCATATTTCTAACCCACGCTCACGCGGATCACCTGCACGGTCTCGACGATATCCGTCCCCTATGCCGAGACCAGCCTATGCCGGTCTACGCCGCTCCGAATATTATGGAAGAAGTCAGGGAACGGTTTTCGTATATTTTCAAAGACACCCAGATAGGCGGCGGAAAACCTCGGATTGCGCCGATTATTGTTTCAGGTCCGGTACGCATCGGGCATCTCATCTTCACGCCGATACCGGTAAAGCACGGGGTTCTCGATATTTTGGGCTGGAAGATAACCGAAGGAACCGCTTCCGCGGCGTACATCACCGATACCAGCGGCATACCTGCATCCTCTTTCAGGCTTCTTGAACGGCCGGAAGCGGTTATCATCGGCGCGCTTCGGAATCGTCCCCATGAAACGCATTTCAGTTTTGAGGAAGCCCTGTCTGCCGCGGCTCAGACGGAAACCGGGCGGATATACCTCACCCACATCTGCCACGACCATTCTCACCAAGAGATAGAAGCCTTTTGCCGGCGTTTCCGCCATGACCGAGGTTTTACCGGCATCGCCCAGCCCGCCTACGACGGACTGGAATTACCCATCCCCTGATTGCCCGCCCTCCCCGAAAGGCAGGCACGCCCGCGCCGCCCGCGAGCGTTTCCCGCAGAGGCAGACCGCGAAGCCCGCCCCGGGAAACCTCTGCGCCGCTAGTCGATGTAGACAAGCAGGACGCCCGCGGGGAAAGCGTCACTGCCGACTCGCGTCTTTCTTGAAAGAATAACCGCCTTCAGGCTGGAACACTTGGCAAATGCCCATTCCCCGATGGAGGTAACGCTTGACGGTATCGTTACGCTCGTTAGCCCGCTACACTCGAAAAATGCGTATCTCCCGATGGAGGTAACGCTTGACGGTATCGTCACGCTCGTTAGCCCGCTACAGCCGCTAAATGCGTCTTCCCCGATGGAGGTAACGCTTGACGGTATCGTCACGCTCGTTAGCCCACGACAGCCGTCAAATACGCTTTCCCCGATGGAAGTAACGCTTGACGGTATCGTCACGCTCGTTAGCCCACGACAGCCGGAAAATGAGCGTTCCCCGATGGAGGTAACGCTTGACGGTATCGTCACGCTCGTTAGCCCTTCACAGCCGGAAAATGCGTATTCCCCGATGGAGGTAACGCTTGACGGTATCGTCATGCTCGTAAGCCCGTCACACGCGGCAAATGCCCATTCCCCGATGGACGTAACGCTTGATGGTATCGTCACGCTCGTAAGCCCGCTACACCAAGAAAATGCGCGTTCCCCGATGGACGTAACGCCTGCGGGGATCGTTACTGAAGTAATACTTTCATTTTTGGAAAAGGCTTCCGCGCCGATTTCGGTAATGCCGAGATTCGCCGGAATGTTGACGACAGTATTACGTCCGGTATAGCCGATCAGGACGCTTCCCCGGAGGACGAAGTCGCCTTTTACCGCGGTCTGCCCGAAAGCCCCTGCGCCTAAGCAAAACATCAGCGCAATCGCGCCGAGGCTTTTCAATACTATCTTGTTCATAAAAACTCCTTTGGGGTTTCCCCCTTGCGTATAAGCCCGCCGGCTTTGGTTCTGCGCGTCCCGTCGGCGGGTTTCCTGTGCTGGCGGGTTTAAGGCTTTACCCGAAGCCGGGCGGGACAGGACAGCCCTGTTAGAGCCGCCCTAAGCCCCGCCTTTCGGCAGTCCAAAATATAAGCTCCTCTCTTAACCATAGCTAAGGGATGTCCTTAGCCATAGTTAAGCGCGCGCCTTAACCGTAGTTAAGTGACGCCCTTAGCCGCAGGTAAGCCCGCGCCTTAGACTACGGTAAGGGGCGCGTCAAAATTGGCGGTATGCGGCTTTTTCAGCAGATTGCTCCCGGAATGTTGCGTGACGATGCGGACCCGGTAGACCCCGGCGGTAAGCGCGGGAATTACCGCAATCAGCTCCGAGGGATGGTTCACGACGAGATCGCTGGG
>JAIRPH010000159.1 GCA_031257135.1 Spirochaetaceae bacterium | reverse complement strand
TCATGTGAAACAGCAGGGTATACTCATCAGGGGTCTCTACGCGATCGGCGTCGCTCAGTCCGGGGTATCCGTCGAGGCGTTTGAAGTTCGCCAACGCCGCTTGCGCGTTCCAAGGTTCTCCATCGTGAAACCTGACGTTTTTACGCAGAGAAAATGTCCACGTAAGTCCGTCGCCGCTCATTGTCCAAGATTCCGCCAGTCCCGGGACTTGCTTGAAATTTGAATCCATCTCGACTAAGCCGTTATACACGAGAATCTGGGCATCGTCCAACATCCCCTTAGCGGGATCGATATTTTGCAAATCAAACTGATCGCCGATGACCAGTTCCTGCGCGGGGGGACCTAAGTTCCGCGCCGTATCGCTGTTTTGTCTGCGAGGGCTTCCATAGCCCAATACCGTCAAAGCAAACAAAGCCGTCATAAGCGTTATCGCTTTTTTCATAGCATCTCCTTAACTTTACTGACCATTCATTGATCGCCTGCCGTTTCCGCATGAATTCATTTCATGGTTACAATTTAAGACAGGGGGAGGGCATAATCAATACTAAACACCCGTTAAGTAAATCAAGAGGATAAATTAGAAAAAAGAACCCTAGAAAGTTGGAGGACTCTCTAGGGTTTACATTCGCAAATCTATCACGTATCTATTTTGAAGATAGACAGCAGAAAACGGAACAACGTTTCGCCCTCTGCTGTCTGTCGTGTTTGCTGGTTACCGCGGGCTAGAACCAGAACCGGATGCCTAACTCGCCGCCGACGCCGCCGGTGGGGAATATGAATCTGCCGGACTCTTCATATCCGCCAGACTTGAAAGGAGTGTCGAAGCCGATGCCCAAAGCGACGACGCCGTTTAGAAAGACTTCGATGAGCGGGATGGGTTGCCAGCTTAAGCCGATGACGCCCCGGGCGCCAAGTTCAAAATTCGCCCAAGACACATCTTCTCTCAATCCACTCCAACTTTTCTTAAGCGTAAAGCTGTCGAAGTTAAAGAATCCCCCTGCCCCCAGGAACCAGTGGAGTTTCGCGCCTTCAGCGAGGACTTTGTCTATGAAATAGTAGTCCCCGGTAACGCTCAGTCCGAAATTCGAGATATACGTGTTGCTTCCAAAATTCAGTCCGAGCTTCCAATAGATCGGGAGAAACGGCATTTTAAGGCTCACCCCAAAAGGAAGGGAGAAGTAACTCCCGTAATACCGGTAGTAACTCTGGGGATGGTCATTATCATAGTTAAGTATTCCCCAGCCGTAAAAGCTGGGTCCCCCGAAGACCGCGCCGACGCCCCAGCCGCTGGGATGGTCCGCAAAGACGCTTGTTGTTCCCAACGCCAATCCGATGATGCAAACTGCGAACAATTTCTTCATAAAAAATCTCCTCAAAAAATTCGGTCGGTTTTATACTGGTAAACCAGACCTTTTTTATAACACGCAGGCTACGCCCGCTTTTTTAACCGGCTGATTTTGAGCCGGATTGTATCTGCCGGCAGATTTTTGAACCCCCTCTGCTGACAGCCTTTTTGCCGATCCGGTCTGGACCGGCTATACGACAAGTCCTCCTCGTTTTACGCCTACAGGCGGTTTGCCATACATGGATCAAAAAGAGACCTAAAAACCGGAAGCCTCTTATAGAAAGCTCTCTAATTTATCCTATGGTTCTATAAATATATAGAACTTAAAGATTTTTGTCAACCGATTTTTCTTATGGTTTAATAAAAAAATAGTACCTAAAGGCGTTAAAGCGATGTTAAGCGGACAGGATGTCCGGTCCCTTCTGGGCGGACGGATACGGTTTTACCGGAAAAAACGGCAGTTGTCACAAGCGGTTCTTGCGGAAAGGGCGGATATCTCCATAACCTTCCTCAGCAACATAGAGCGAGGGCTTAAATACCCCACCTCGGAAACCTTGTCCTGCATAGCCAACGGGCTTGGCGTGAATTTATGCGATTTGTTCCAAGAGACGGAAACCTCCGGCGACCACCGGAACCTGCTTGAACGCTTCAAAACCGATATTATCCAAACGGTTATGAAAAGCATTGAATCGGTCTGCAAAGCCTACGAAGATTAGCCGTGTACACCGAACAGGCGTTATCTATATAATACAAACTATAAGTATTCGGTCGCTGTAACTCCGTGTTTTTATAGGGACCGAATGAAAAAGTGCGGATAATCTCTGTTTAAGACCTCGACTAAATAGATAAAATTTGCTATGGTTTAGCTATGCAAATAATAATGAATATCCTTGCCGGCGTTACCGGGGTTTATATGCTTCTTATTTTTATCAGAATCATGTTGACATGGTTTAGCGGGGCGAATTATGGTCAGCCTATGGAAATTTTGAGCCGTATTACGGACCCATATCTTGACTGGTTCCGCCGGTTTTCCCTATTACGGACCGGGTTATTCGATTTATCCCCTATTGCGGCTATGGCGGTTTTATCAGTGGTTCATAACGCCTGTTCGGTAATGGCTCATTACGGGACCGTCACTATCGGTCTTATTCTGGGGATGCTGGTTTCTTCCCTATGGTCGGCGGTGTCCTTTATTCTGGGCTTTTTTATAGTCGCCCTTGTCCTGCGGTTTATCGCGTATCTTGTTAATCGGAAGGGCTACGGCAGATTCTGGCAAGCGGTTGACGCCGTATCTAAACCGGTATTATATCGTATAAACAGATTGCTTTTTCAGCGCCGATTAGTAAACTATCGGACTGGGATTCTTGCTTCCATAGGAGTCTTATTGGTAACTATGATCATTGGAGGGTTTTTGGTGAACGTGGTAGTATCTATTTTTTATAAACTTCCTATATAATGATAGAAAAAAATGTTTCTTAGAGAACTTACCATGTCGATAGACCATATTAAAGGCGCGGGACCCGCATCTATTCAAGCCCTTGCCAACGCGGGCATACTTAATGTCGCCGGACTGATCAGCCGCTACCCTCGCGACTGGGAGGACCGAAGCAAAATCGTGCCTTTAAAAGATTTTAGAACCGGGGCGGTGTGTACCCTAGTCCGGGTGCTTGCCCATGACTGGTTTATTGCCGGAGGGTCGAAAACCCTCAAAATTTTTGTGGAAGATGAAACCGCCCGGGCCGTACTGGTTTGTTTTAACCGTTCCTTTATGGATAAACAGCTTTTAGTGGGAAATTATTATCGCCTTTGGGGAGTCTTTCATTACCGGTTCGGAGAAATCCAGTGTACCAATTTTGAAACCGAAGCCGCGCCTAAGCGATCTGAAACCGAAGACGCCGTCCCGGGAAAACAAAGCGCGTTCGGACGGATTCTGCCGATATATCCTTTGAATACCGGATTAAGTCAAGGTATGCTCAGAAAACTCATACACCAAGCCTTGACTCAGTACGGCGGACCCCTTGAAAACGAACTTCCTGAGCATATCAGAAACAGAGACGGACTTTTCTCAAAAGCGGACGCCTTGGGGGCAATCCATTTTCCCGAATCGTTGGAAGAATTGGAAACCGCAAAACAAACCTTAATCTATGAAGAACTTTTTTATCTGGAAATACTGGTAGGACGCCGGGGCATGGAGCGGCGGAACGCCTTAGCCAGATTCGGGAAAGACCGGACAGAAGGAACCGTATTCCGCCCTTCGCCGTTACAGCAACGCCTCTTAGATCGTCTGCCCTTCAGCCTGACCGCAGGTCAGCAGGAAGCGGTAGCCGATATAAACCGGGATATGGACTATCCCTATCCTATGGCTCGGCTCCTCCAAGGAGACGTCGGGTCAGGGAAGACCTTAGTATCCTTTCTCGGGGCGTTGCGGATTGTGGAGCAGGGAGGACAGGCGGCGGTTATGGCGCCAACGGAACTGCTTGCCCGCCAGCACGCCGAAAACGCCGCTCGCCTTCTTGAACCTCTGGGGATTCGTCCCGCGTTTCTTACCGGCAACGTCAGGTCCTCAGGACGAGCGGCGTTGCTCAAGAGCCTTGCCGCGGGGGAAATCGACGTGGTTATAGGAACTCACGCGCTTTTTTCCCGAGATGTGGTCTATAATAACCTGCGGCTTGTGGTGATTGACGAACAGCATCGGTTCGGAGTGGTTCAGCGGCAGGCGATTTTGGCGAAGGGCGAGCATCCTCATCTTCTGATGATGAGCGCAACGCCTATTCCCCGGACATTAGCGTTGACGGTATTCGGAGATATGGAAGTATCGGTTATTCGAGACTTACCTCAGGGGCGTAAGCCGGTGAGAACCCATCTTGCCCGGGAGTCTAACGAAACGAAAGTGTATGATTTTGTCTTCAACGAGCTGTCCTCGGGAAGACAAGCCTATTTCGTATATCCCCTTATCGAGGCGGATACCAATCGGAGCCTGAAAGACGCTGAAACTATGGCGGGACGTCTCGCAGGCGAGGTGTTTCCGCAATTTACGGTAGCCCTGATTCATTCCAAACTTGACGAGGAAGAAAAACGGAAGATCATGGAGTATTTCCGCAAAGGAGAGATTCAGGTATTGGTTGCGACCAGCGTCGTTGAAGTCGGCGTAGACGTGCCGAATGCGACCTGTATGGTAATCGAACACGCCGAGCGGTTCGGGCTTGCGGCTCTGCATCAGTTGCGGGGGCGGGTCGGACGCGGGGATCAACAGTCTTACTGTTTTCTGGTGTATTCTGACGCGCTTACCGAAGACGGCAAGACTCGGCTCAAGGTGATGCTGGAAAACGCCGACGGTTTCGTCATTGCCGAAGAAGACCTGAAACTGCGGGGTCCCGGACACATGACGGGAATCGAACAGTCCGGGTATCTTATCTTAGGAATGGCTGATCCGGTTCGGGACGCTTCCCGCCTTGAGCAGGCTCGAATCGACGCCTTTTCCATGCTGGAAAAAGACCCGTCTTTGAGTACGCCCGAATATCAGTGCGTCGCTCAGGTTTTAAACCGCGCGCCCCCGTTCGGAACGGTAGGATTATAATATGCTGAAAAGAAAAAGAGGAAAAAATGGAAACCTATAATGGAAAAACAATTATTGCGTGGCTTACCTATAATGAAAGTTATACTGGCGACGATAACCGGGTATTGTATCTGTTTCCCCGGTATATAAAACGTCCCAAAGGCGCCAAAAGTCCGCTGGAAAAGATGCCGGAAGAATCCAACAACGACCGGATCGACATCTATCTGCCTCCCGGTAAAGACGCCCCCGAAGAGTACTCCAACTACGGACCGCTTGTGGAAGTGAAGTTTCTGGAAGAGCCGAAACTCTCTTCCCGGCAGGAAAAGAATCTCGGCGACCGGGGATATGGAGAACGCCCTTATCCTGAGCGGAACTATTATACGGTTCTGTTCAGCATGATCGAGATTGAAAAGTTTTATGAGCAGATGATACAGGTTTTGGAGACCGAAAACGACTTCAGCGATATCAACGCGAATAAGTTTATTGCATATCCGGCGTCTCTGCTGTTTACCAATGAGCTGATCATCGGTACCAACGACTACGCTTACTACGGACCTTTCGAGGCGGCCGAAGAAGGAGAAAAGATACTGCTGTCCGGTAAAAAACAGTATAACTATTTTATCAAGAAATATTCTGTTTTTGAGATCAACCAGCTGTACTTTCCGGTAAATGACGATAAGGGAAAAACTCAAGCGTTGTTTATTCAGAAAAACGATTTGCCCGCTCAAGAGGAGCCGCAAAACCGCATCGACTGGATGAGCGACGAAGAGCTGGCGGATAAAATCCGCGCTATCCTTAAAACCATTGACGAGCCTCAAAAGTACACCAAACGGGAAATAAACCAGATAAGCGCGGCCGTTTCCAGAGCCTTAGAATTAAGTAGCGATATAGAGCTTACCCAAGAACGGAGCAAACGTTTAGGAGGCATCCTTAACAAAGTAATCAAGCAGGAAGATTTTATCGAGAGTATTTTCTCTTATATAATGAACAGTCCTGACTTGTTCGATATGCTGGTAGCTCTTCTTGAGGAAAACGATTTTAAAAAAATCGAAGAAAAAAACGCCGCCTTCTCTAAGGTTCGAGAACGGCTTGCGGCTCTGCAAGCTGAACAGGCGCAAGAAGAGAAAAAGATAGAAAAGTTAAACGCCTCTCAAAAAGAGCTGAAAGAGGAACTGCACAATTTAAAAGACATGGAACAGCGGCTTCAGGAAGCGATTGCCGCAACCTTATCCGACTTCAGCAATCGGGAAAAGGCTGTTCTTCGGGCAATCGACGCTAAAATGCTTAACCGTATTTTTGAAGCTGACTACGAACCTCCGAAAGCGCGTCCTCTGGAAGAGGCTGATAGTCCTCCTGTGTTCAATGTGCATCTGCTGATAAAAACCGAAAAGGCTTCAGGCAACGCGATTATCGAAAGAGCCTATGAGCATATCAAAGCCGCCAATCGCGAGATTTCCCGGAATGACGCGGTGAATTACCTTACCTGTATCATGCAGGGCTTTATCACCACTTTTGCCGGAGAACCCGGAACCGGTAAGACGTCGCTCTGCACGATTCTCGCCAAATCTCTGGGGCTTGCCCGAACCGATGGGAACAGCCGTTTCATTGATATTTCGGTAGAGCGGGGCTGGACGTCTCACAAGGACTTTGTCGGTTACTATAATCCGCTGACTAAACAGATGGAAAAGAGCAATAACGAGGTGTTTGACGCTTTTTCCCGGCTGGATCGGGAGTGCGCCGAGCCGGTGGACGCGCCGTTTTTCATTCTTCTCGACGAAGCGAATCTTAGTCCTATCGAGCATTACTGGGCGGCGTTTTTAAAACTCTGCGATCCCGATTCGCCTCACAGCCGGTCTCTGGTGCTGGGAGGAAGTCACTTTTTGAAAATCCCTGAACACTTGCGGTTTCTCGCCACGGTCAATTTCGATCACACCACAGAAGAACTGTCTCCCCGATTTTTAGACCGCAGTTGGATCATAACGCTCATGCCGCCGAGTATAGATACTATATCTTTAGACTCGGATGTTGCGAACCTCGACAGCATTGTGCCGTTCTCCGCATTAAGCGCGGCTTTTCTCTACCGCGCTGAAACCGCCGATCCGGGACTGCTCAAATGCCACGAAAAGTGGGAAGCTATTCAGCGTATTTTTCAGAAAAACAATCTTTCTATTATGCCGAGGAATCAGAAAATGGTGCGGGCATACTACACAACTGCCGGACGGTACATGGATCGGGACGAGAACCGGTTTACGCCGCTGGATTACGCGGTATCCCAGAAAATTTTGCCCATCATAAACGGTACGGGAAAGCATTACCAAACGCTTTTGACGGAACTCCGGGAAGTCTGCCGGATGATGCCTCTGTGCGATTACCATATCGGACGTATTCTCAACGCCGCGGATGAAAATATGGGATTCTATCAGTTCTTCGTTAAATAGGAAAAGATAATGGAATGTCGTCTGAAACTGCGCTGTCTCCGGGGATATGGACAATCCGATCCGGCGGAATTGCTGATTCCTCTGCGCCGTATGTATCGGCAGGAGCCGGCGGTTCATGAGGAATCGCCGGAAGATCGGATTGGGGAAATCTGTCTGCTGGAAGAAGGAGTCTATACGTGCAGAGTAACGCTCTCCGGTATGATTTCCCGTCCTCTTTCAATCGAGCTGTTTCTCAACAACGAGCCTATTGCTTTCGCCCAGCGGCTTCCTTATACGCTGGAAGACGCCTCGATAGATATGTCCTTTAAAAACGATTTCGATATTCGGGATGAGGGACAGCCCTTTCTCCTGCAATACGATTTAGTGCGGCTTTCTCTGTGCATTGAGACCGCCAGCGATTCTACAGATGCCGAATATTCGTATTATACCAGCGATTATCTGCCCTGTTTAAGTAAGTTCAGCGACAATGCGGAAAACAAAGAAGCTATTCTAAAGGCGCTGTTTGAATTCGATGATGACCGGATCAGCGACTTGATGTTTCCCGCGCAGTCCGCTCAGACCGGTCCCAATACGTTTCTTCAGGGAGGATGGCAAAAAAATTCGTATAAATCGCTGGGTTCCTATATCCAGATGATCGAAACCGTATGCCGGTGCTATGAGCAAAACTATCCGTCCTTTAAAAATAACGTGAAGCATACTATCGCAAAGCGAAGTTCTATGGAATCCTACCGTAACATCCGCAACATTACTACCAGCAGTCTGCAATGGCTGTTTCAGAACTCCGAGCAGTTGACGCCGGTTGATGGAACTACGGCGGTTCAGCTTCATAACCGATACTATATGCCCTATCAAATGCGTATCGAAAAGTCGATAAAAAGTTTCGATATTTACGAGAACCGCATAGTTTTAGGATTTTTGCAGTTGGTATATAACCACGCCCGGTATATTGAAAGTCAGTTAAAAAACGATATAGAATCTGAAGATAAATTAGTGAATAAACTTCAGCAGATGGAACGAGACGGTATGCGTATGTCTGTTATTCCGGTTAAGCGGATTCAGATACAAAATAACCGCGTTCAGATTCAGGTATTGCAGAGATTGATTCTCACTATAGAAAAACAGTATCCTAAGTATCAGGAAATCCTGCGGTGTTTTGAACAGCGGCTTACCGGTATTCCGCAAAAAACAAAAATATTTCAGGAAGTACAGCCCTACCGTCATATCTTCGAGCAGATTATGGAGTGGTATCGGTTCGGCGAATTCAGACTGCTGAAAGAGAATCTTATTTTCAATATAAAAACTATGGATACCCTCTTTGAATACTACTGTTTGTATAAACTGTTGCTGATGCTACAGGACGCGGGCTTTTTATCCGATAAAACAACGTCGGCATATCACACCTACAAACCGACGCTGTATCCTTATCAGTGCGACATCGCCAATACATATCAATTTCAAAAAGACGGTATTCGGATAACTTTATATTACCAGCCGGTTATACGATCCGACGGTTTCGAGAATAATATTACCCTCTATAGAACTACGTCGTTTCATGATTGCTATACTCCAGACTTTATGTTCAAAATCGAGATTCCCCAAGAAGACGCTCGGTATGTAATCATGGACGCTAAATACTCAACAAGCGAAACTATCAGAAAATACTACATTGATAAAACAATTATAAAGTATTCGTGTCAGGTGTCAGGAAAGGAAGGAAATACCGTAAAACTAGTTTGGCTACTGCAAGGACGTATGGATTTTAACGCCAGAAATACTACGGAAACTATGCCCTTTGAAAAGTATCACAACTCGCCTTTGGCGTCAAAGTACAAGCCGAATACATCCTACGCCATCATCCCGATAAACAACAAAACTGATATGTCCCAGATATGGGATGAAATTTGCGCCGCCGCGTTTCCAGAAAGCCTTTCCAGCGATTGAAACGTTCTTGGAAAAGATGTTATGACGCAATCGGCAATAAAATAGGTTGTATAAAAAATTCCGGGTAAATTTTGGACATCTGGGAAATTTTTACGCACACAAAATCAGAGAACAGAGTAAAAAACGCCTGTTTTGCCCCTTTTGCGGGCGGTATTAACTTGGCATGATCATTGCTTTATATATTAGCATAAGCCTTGGGCTTAGACATATATTTTTTAGGAGAGTTTGTATGAAAAAACTTGCGCTTTTTGTCCTTTTGAGCGTTGCCGCGGGCGGAATACTGTTTGCTCAGACCGCAACGCCTACGACCATCATCCAGGGAACGGTCGGGTTAAGCAACGGGAGCATAGCCGTTACCAGCGGAGGCGTCACCTATTACGTCAAAAGGCTTGAACGCTACATCGGCTTTATTGACGCGCTCAAAATCGGCGCGCCGGTTATGCTGGAGGGATACGCTTCCGCGCCGTCCGTCGAAGGTCAAACCTACCGGTACTTCTATCCGATAAAACTGACCATAGTCGGCACGACCTACGAGGTAGGCGCCCCGATAACCGGCGGAAGAGACCCCTTTGCCGGCGGAATTAAAGACAAAGGCAACCGCCGCAGATAAAACCCCGAAACGCCTGCTATGAACCGCAGGCGTTTGTCATACAGTGTTGCGAGAGATTTCCGCCGAGTAAGGCTATTCGCCCCGGCGTTCAGCGCAGTGCGGACAACTTCCGCCGCAGGAACAGCCGGTTTTCCCACTGCGGGCGTTCAGGATAAGCCTGACGCTTACCGCCGCAAGAATACCAAAAACAATGACGCCTACGATAATAGTTCCCATAATACTCCTTAGGATTCGCGGGTTTTACGCCGCGGTACCCAATGCCGCGCCTTTCAGCGCAGGTTCCGCAGAGGGACGCCGCACAAGAAGCCAGACCAGCAAGCCCAGCGCGAGAATACCCGCGATAGTCCCCGCGCCGAAGCCGCCGCCTCCAAAGAAATTTCCCAACTGGTAGACGATGAGGGCAAGCGCATAGCCCCAAGCGAGCTGATAAGCTACCGCAAAAAGCGTCCACTTGGCGTTGTTCATCTCCCGCCGGATCGCGCCGATAGCGGCGAAACAGGGCGGGCAGTAGAGATTGAACAAGAGGAAGCAGTACGCCGAAAGCGCCGTAAACTGAGAAGCAAAGGCTCCCCATATCTCTTCCCCTTCCTCGCTTACCTCCGCGAAGCCGTAGAGAACCCCCATGGTGCCGACCACGTTTTCTTTAGCGATAAGTCCGGTGATGGTCGCTACCGTAGCGTCCCAAGTGCCGAAGCCCAAAGGCGCGAAAATGAACGCAATCGCGTTGCCGATACCGGCAAGAAGCCCGTCGTTCATGTCTTCCACCAAGCCGAAGCCTTCTTCGGTAACGCCGAAACTCGAAAGAAACCAGATGACCACCGCGGAAAGCAGGATAATCGACCCCGCCTTTTTAATAAAGGACCAGCCTCGTTCCCACATCGCCCGCAGAACGTTGACCGCTCCGGGGACGCGGTACGCGGGAAGCTCCATCACAAAAGGCGAGACTTCGCCCGCGAAAGGCTTGGTCTTTTTCAGGATAATCCCCGACATGATAACCGACCCAATGCCGATAAAATACGTGCTGGGAGCTACCCACCAAACGCCCCCGAAAACCGCGCCGGAAATCATGGCGATAACCGGCAGTTTCGCGCCGCAGGGCATGAAGGTCGTGGTCATCACCGTGAGCCGGCGATCAGCCGCATTCTCGATGGTGCGCGAAGCCATAACCCCCGGAACCCCGCACCCGGTGCCAACCAGCATGGGAATAAAACTCTTGCCCGAAAGTCCAAAACGCCGGAATACCCGATCAAGAATAAACGCAATCCTCGCCATGTAGCCGCAGGATTCAAGAATTGCCAGAAGCAAAAATAATACCAGCATCTGCGGAACAAAGCCGATAACCGCGCCGACCCCTCCGATTATGCCGTCAAGAATAAGCCCGGAAAGCCAATCCGCGGTTCCCGCGGACTCAAGCAGTCCGCCCACAGCGACCGGAATACCCGGAACCCAAATGCCGAATTCAGCAGGATCAACCTCCCCCGCCTCTGACGCCGCCTCAAAAGCCTCTGCCCCGACGCCGAATAAGTGAAAGCCCTCGCCGAATAAGCCGTCGTTAGTCCAATCCGTAACCCAAGTCCCCACAGTGGTAACGGAAATAAAATATACGAGAAATATCACCGCCCCAAAAATCGGAAGAGCTAAAACCCGGTTGGTAACGACCCGGTCGATCCGGTCAGAGCTGGTTTCGCTCCCTCGGCGTTTCCTGCGGTAACAGCCGGAAATAATAGAAGTAATAAACGCATACCGTTCCTCAGAGATCAGGCTTTCAATGTCGTCGTCTTTGGCTTCCTCGATGCTTTTGGCGATCTGTTCCGCCTCCGGTACGGATTGTTTCAGCCCGATCTTTTCGTCCCGCTCAAGTGCTTTGATCGCGTAGAACCGCTTTTTATCCGCTTCAACGCTTCCGAGTTTCGCAGAAATCGAGGCGATGCCGTCTTCAATCGCTTTGGAAAAAGAAACCTGCCGCTTCGGAAGGATTCTCTGCTCCGCCGCGGCGATGGTTTTTTCAATCATCTGCGGAATACCCGTTCCCTTGAGTGCGGATATTGCCGTAACCGGACAGCCAAGAGCGGTCTCCAGCTCCGTAAGATTGATGGCGTCTCCCGCCCGATCAACCTCATCGATCATGTTGACCGCCGCCACTACCGGAATACCGAGTTCCAGAAGCTGAGTAGTCAGAAACAGATTCCGTTCAAGATTGGTCCCATCGATGATGTTGACGATAACATCAGGCTTTTCGTCCAGCACATAATTGCGGGTGATAACCTCTTCAAGCGAATACGGCGATAGCGAATAAACCCCCGGCAGGTCCATAACGCTTGCGTCCTGACGCCCCTTGAGACGTCCCTCCTTCTTTTCGACCGTAACCCCGGGCCAGTTGCCGACAAACTGATTGGACCCGGTAAGAGCGTTAAAAAGCGTGGTTTTCCCCGCATTGGGGTTTCCGGCTAAGGCTATTTTGATGTTCATAGGCTACTCCGCCACTTCGATAATATCGATATCGGCTTTCCGCAGGGAAAGCTCATAGCCCCGGACGTTTACTTCGATAGGGTCTCCCAGGGGCGCAACTTTGCGGACCAGTATTTCCGTATCCTTGGTAATACCCATATCCATAATCCGGCGTTTTACCGGACCCTGACCATGAAGTTTAATCACTCTAACAGTCTGTCCGGGTTTCGCCGATTTCAGCGTTGTCATAGGCTCTCTCCTCCCTATTATTCGTATTAGATAGACACAAAGATACGGTTCGCCAATTCCCGGTTCAACGCGATCCGGGAATCCTTAACGTTGACGATAAGACTTCCGGCAAGCTCAGATATTACCGATACGGTACTGCCGACGGTAAACCCCAAGGTTTCCAGATGCTTTTTTATGGACTCAGAACCGCCTATCCGTTTGACCAAAACGTCTTCGCCATGCTTTGATTGCGATAAAGGCATTATAAACCTCCCGCCCCGCTTGTTAGCTAGGGCTTATTTCAATTTAGCATATACAAACAAAATAGGTCAAGCAAATTTACGCTTTTGACCGCTGACTTGTTGGTATTGCTTAACAAAGTAAGTATCTCCTACCAAGAAAAGAATGTCAAGCCGCCCCGATTCCCGGGTAGCGATTTTCATTTAGGGAAGAAGAGACGACAGCGCGAAGACGAAGATGTTGTAGCCGCCGTGGGCCCAGGCGAGTCCGTGAACGGCTTTCAGTTTTGCAAATGCCGCGGACAAGCCTAAGCCCGCGCAAGCCGCGTTGACGACGCCCCAGGGACCCTCGTAGATATGACAGCAGGCGAAGAGCAGGGTTGAAACGAAAACCGTTTTCCCGCGGGGTAGGCGCGCTTCTTCGAGCCGCTGTGTCAGGTAGAGGCGGAAGAAGCTTTCTTCCAGATAGCCGGTTCCGAGGCAGGCCGTTCCGAGAGCCGTCCATGTCCAGAGGCTTTCCGGAGTTTCCGGGCGCGGGCTGGGCGGCTGACGCCCGAGCAAGCCGGCTATGCTGGAGACGGCGAAGCCGAGGAGAATCAGTCCGGGGAGGCATATTATGCAGGCGGCTATATCGTTGACGCCGGGTTTGGGCGGGGGTTTTTGGGGGAAGAGCAGAAGCCCAATAAGCCCAAGTCCGGGGAGGGTATACGCAAAGAGCCGGAAGAGTTCCGCTTCGGCGGAAAAGGCTAGGGTTTCCGGGTATGGTTTGAGGATCATGCCGGAGGAGAAAAGCAGGAGGTACAAGGCAAGGATTTCGGCGAAGATACGCATACTTATAGTATCGTTAGGTTCAGGGGACTTTGGAAGGACTGAACCGCTTAGGCTGGGTTGGAGTCTGAGGGCTTGGGGAGGCTCTGCGGGGAGGCTCTTGACAGTACAATTCAGATTGTACTAGGGTATTTTATCAGCATTATGGAGGCTCGGTTGTGAACATAGAGACGCATACTCGCATCAAGGACCTGATGCATCTGCTTTTGCAAAGCTATCGGGATCATGAGGAGATCATCAAGATAGATACCGGGAATCAGCTTAACCGGAGCGCGCTTATTGATATTATTGATAAACTTCGGTGTATAATATTTCCGGGCTATTTTGGGAAGAAGAGCATTACTTCGGTTTCGGTGGAATATTACGCGGGCGATTTGGTGGAGGGGGTATTATTTACGCTTTCCAAGCAGATTGCTAATGCGTTGCGGCATCGGGCGGACTGCGGCGGGTCTGATTCGGCGGTTGCCGAGAAGGCTGAGGAACTGAGCTATGTGTTTTTATCTCATCTGCCGCAGGTTCGGGAATATATGGCCGCGGATGTTTCCGCCTCTTTTGACGGAGACCCGGCGGCTTACAGCAAGGATGAGATAATCTCTTCGTATCCGGGGATATTTGCGATTATGGTGTATCGGCTCGCGCACATTCTGTATGAGCTTGAGATACCGCTGATTCCCCGGATTATGACCGAGTACGCGCATAACGTTACGGGCATTGATATTCATCCCGGCGCGCGGATAGGGCATCATTTTTTTATCGATCACGGCACGGGCATTGTTATCGGCGAGACCACGGTTATCGGCAATTACGTCAAGCTCTATCAGGGCGTTACGCTGGGCGGACTTTCCACGCGGGGCGGGCAGAGCATGAAGGGAACGAAGCGGCATCCCACTATCGAGGACAACGTGACGATTTATTCCGGCGCGTCGATTTTGGGCGGCACGACGGTAATCGGCGCGGGGGTGGTGATAGGCAGTAATGCGTTCGTTACCAAGTCCGTGCCGGAGAAAACAAAGGTAAGCGTGAAAAATCCGGAGCTTCAATACAAAACCGACGAACATCAACGCTGGGAATATCAGGAATTACAGCAGGAAGGATTCTGGGATTATGTGATATAGCCGGTTTGAAGATGATTTTCCGCCTCAAGCCGGCGTTTCGTAGTATACTGAGTCTATGAAGACTGACGACGCTTGGGTTGCGGAAAATTTTACTGAATTAGCCCGGACCCTTGCCAAAACCGGAGACCCCGAACTGATAGAATCCTTTTTGCGTTCCCTTTTGACTCCGGCGGAAGCCGCGGACATTGCGGCTCGGTGGGCTTTGGTTAAAGCCCTAAACAATAAGATTCCCCAGCGGGAGATTGCCCGCCGATTCGGTATATCCCTCTGCAAAATAACCCGGGGTTCCAGAGAATTGAAGAAGCCTCAGTCCCCTTTTGAACGGATGCTGGCTCTTTTGCGGGAATCCTGACCCGCTTCCTGCCCTGTTTGCCGGATATTGACAAAATTTTGACGCGTTTTCGCTTGAAATCCGCGGTAAGCCCGGCAATTTCGTCCGTTTCGGTCTTGGGAATCCGCCATTTTGCGTCATTTCCCTGCACTTCCGCTGACAAATTATCCAGCCAATCAACCAATTTTTCGTTTTTTTTAAACATCCAGCAGTATTTACGGAAACTTCGTTAGACCGTACGGAATCTCCGCTAGACCGTACAAAGACTCTGCTAGTGTTTACGGAATCTCCGTTAGACCGTACAAAGACTTCGTTAGACTGTACGAAGACTTCGCTAGACTGTACGGAATCTTCGTTAGACTGTACGGAATCTCCGCTAGACTGTACAGAAACTTCGCTAGACTGTACGGAAATCTCGTTAGACCGTACAAAGACTTTGTTAGACTGTACGAAGACTTAGTTAGTGTTTACGGAAAATATGCCGAAAAAACCGAAAAGAGGCAAGCGGGGTATAGAAAAAATTTCCGCAAAGCGTATACTGTTTTTATGGACTACGCAAATATTCAAAAAGAGGAAACCCTCAA